>NZ_JBHVOC010000043.1:0-35415 GCF_044142145.1 Streptomyces sp. BK79 | reverse complement strand
AGAGCATCTGATCACCGTTCAGGCTGTTATGGCGGTCATGTCCGTTTCGATTCGCCAGGTTGGAGTGGATTCTCCCGTCAGTTCGCGGGCCATTTTGTTAGCCACCGCCCAGTGGATCATTGCCCGGGATCTCTGGGGCAGGGCTTCGTAGTCCCGGACCAGGCGCCGGTGTTGCATCAGCCAGCCGAAGGTCCGCTCGATCACCCAGCGTTTCGGCAGCGGCTCGAACCCCTTGGCTCGAGGCCGCTGCACCACCTCCACGCCGATACCGAGCAGGGCACCGTGATTGAAGATGCTGTTCTGGTATCCACCGTCGGCCCAGACCTTGGACACACTGGGGTGGTTCGCGGCCACGTCGTCGAGCAGGAGCTTACCGCCGGTGGTGTCGTGCACGTTCGCGGCAGTGATGAGGACGGCCAGCACGAGACCGAGCGTGTCCGTGATCAGGTGCCGTTTGCGTCCTTTGATCTTCTTGCCGGCGTCGATGCCCTGGCTGGTCTCGGCGACGTTTGCCGAGGTCTTCACGCTCTGGGCGTCGATCACGGCCGCGGTCGGCTCGGCCCTGCGGCCGTGGGCTTGGCGAGTCTTGTCGCGTAACAGGTCGTGGACCTGCTGGGTCGTGCCGTCGGCCTCCCACTTCGCGTAGTAGTCGTAGACGGTCTTGTACGGCGGGAAGTCATGGGGCAAGTACTCCCACGGGATGCCGGTGCGGTTGACGTAGAGGATTGCGTTGACGATCTCCCGCAGATCGTGCACCCGGGCCGCCGTACCAGGCCCGGTCCGTCTCGCCCGCCAGGCCGTGAAGACCGGCTCGATCAGAGCCCAGCGGGCATCGGACACATCACTGCGGTACGGACGGCGATCATTCACACAC
Organism: Streptomyces sp. BK79; assembly: GCF_044142145.1. NCBI lineage: Bacteria > Bacillati > Actinomycetota > Actinomycetes > Kitasatosporales > Streptomycetaceae > Streptomyces > Streptomyces sp. BK79. The sequence continues at coordinate 34,541 of NZ_JBHVOC010000043.1, read as the reverse complement.
GGTGCAACGACCGTCAACGCCAGTGGTCACACAAACAGCCCAGAACATCAACTATCTAGATCAGATGCCCGCTTAGGCCATCGCGGGGCCGGTCCCCGTGCCTGTCGCTACGGTGGGGCCCGTGTCTGAGCTGAACGAGTTGATCGAAGATCTCGCCCACTGGCGCACGGGTGATGATTGGGGTGGTTCGAGCCTGCGGGACAGGGCTGTCGCACGGCTGACGGAGATCGGGCCACGTGCCGTGCCCATTCTCGTGGCACGGTTGCAGCAATGTGTACGTCCGGCGCATGCGTTGCCCGGCCAACATCTGCGCCCCCGGGCTGCGCGTTGTTCGTTCAGTGCGGGGTGTGACAGTTCGGGTCGGTGCAGCTACCGGCCAACGCCAGTGTCCGGTCCTGCGGGGGCGCGTCCAGCCACTCCGCGCGCATCGCCTGGAGCCGGTCGATGTCCGAGGCGAGTTCTGGCACCTCGGACCGCAGCGCGCCGGCCCATTGCCGGGTGAGCGCGCGCCCGTTGACGTACAGCTCCCCGTCGAGGCCTCCGACGGCGAACACCACGCCGCCCCTTGAGGCGGGGATCACCATGGCGCCCACCGGTTCGGCGACCTGGCCCTGGCGTACCAGCACCGCGGTGGCGGCCTGAGCCTCGGCCAAGGCTTCCTCCTCCACCGCCGGCATCGGGTCGGGGCCAGCGGGCGGCGGCAGGGGCATCACGCCGTCTTGGGGCGCACCGTCCAGGCCGCGGCCGGCGAGCTGGTTGTTCTCGTAGAAGGTGACCATCCCCGCCAGCAGCGGCATGTCCTCCCGCAGCTGTTCGGCCACGGACGGCGTGAGCCGTTCGCCGTTGGCCAGCAGCTGTCCGCTCCTGCCGACCGCGACGGAGAGCACCTTGCCGTCCGGGGCGAAGTGGTACTTCACATCCGTGCCGCTGGCCATCAGCCCGGTGTCGATCGCCTGGTCCCACAGCCGCATGACCCGCTCGACTTCTGCCTGCGGGAACGGCGGCGCCGCCTGGGGCTGGGACCCAGGCAACCCAGGCTGGCGGCGCGCGTCACGCTCCGCGCGCTTCTTCTTGATCCGCCCCATCGCGGTCTCCCTTGCTCGTCGGCCCCCGCCGGTCAACGAGCACTCCGCAGCCGCAGACACGACCGCATCACCCGTCCGGCTCCGCTTGCGCGCCGGACCTGGACGCGGGTCACGGCCGGGTATGCAGCAGGTCAGGCACACGGCTGGTCTGGCCCAGCCAGACGGCGACGTCCTGGAAGGCGTCCTTGACGAAATCGAGGCCATCGGCAGCCCCAACGACAGCGGCCCCACCGGCAAAAGGACAGGGTTCGAGATGGCTCAGACATCACACCCAGCCTGGAGACGAGCAATTGTCAAGACCTGTGGATGGGTGACCACGTGGCGAGAGACGCCTTGTCGGGGTGTATCGGGCGGGGCGCTGGTCCGATCGGTGGAGCGGTGCCGAGCCCCTGCCGGTTCATCGTGCGGCCGTGGCGGGGCCGGCTGCGGGAGGGCCTGTCGGCGGCGGGTGGAATCACGTTCTTGCAAGATCTTCGTGCAGGGGTGAGCGGGGGTCCGGAAAGCCTCTCAGCCGGCCAGGCCCAAGGGCACGGTGCGGGATCCGGGGGTGAAGTCGCTGAAGGACTGCTGCCAGGACTCGCCGGGCCAGTAGTACGTCACACGGCCCTCGACGGGCCGGTAGCGGGCTGTGTAGAGCGTTCTCGACCCCTGCTCGTCGACGGATTGGTACAGCGGCGGCTTCAGCATCGCCGCCACGTCCGCACCCGCGGCGCGGATGGCGCGCAGCCGCTCCTGTGTCCGCAAGGCCCGCTCCTGCTCGTCGGTCACCGGCAGGTGCTGGTGGTTGGCGGCGCAGGCATCCGGCGCCACCGTCGGCGACATATCCGGCCCCACGAACACCGTCACCGCCTTCGCCCGATCGACAAGGGTGAGGTTCTGGGGGACGGCGACCGGCAAGGACTGCAGCCTGCTGACCGCCTCATCGACGGTGTCGCACGTCTCCAGCAGGTAGCGCACCACGATGAGAATGGCGAAGCCACGTCCGTAGACGGAACGTCCGCCCCAGGTGAGCGAGACCGCGAGACCGGCGTCGTTCATCCCGTCCTGCAAGCCCCACAGCATGTCCTGCATCCCGATCACGAGGCGCAGGAAGCAGGAGGAGACGATGGTCCCCTCGCACTGATCGGGCCGTAGGTCATAGTTGCGCAGCAGAGTGCCGTCCTGGCCGATCTGGGTGCAGGACTGGGAGAACGGCCGCAGTGCCGCGTGGGTGAGGAAGGCTTCCGCCTCGGGCCGGTCGAGTTGGCCGGCCAGGCGGTCCAGCACCGGGACCAGTTCCGGCATGTGCGCACGGAACAGCGCCCGAACACGATCCGCGCCCTGCGCAGTCCGGCCCTCCGCGGTCAGCAGGCCCTCCATCTCCTGCCACAGGGCCCGGGCGTATGCGGCCCACCGCCCGTCGCCGCCGTCACCGACCTCGATCGCCTGGAAGGTCTTGCGCTGGTGCCGCACGGCTGCCACTCCCCCTGTGAGAATCGGACGAGGTGAGGGCAACCTAGCTAATTGCGGGGTGAATCACCAGGCGGTCACCATCGGCGACGGCCAGGCGCTGGATCTGATGAACCCGCTGAACGCGAGCGTGGCCAATTCCAAGCAGGCGACAGTGTCCCGCGTTGGAGGAGCCGGGAATCAAAAAGGCGGGCGGCGGAGCAATTGTCAATCAGTGTGGTTCAGGTGACGTGTGTTCAGGCTGCGACGGTCCCGTCGCGCTCGACCAGGATGCCGTTCTCGAACGTGGCCCCGGTGCGGACCAGAGCGACGAGGGAGGCGCCGGTGATCGCGCGTCAGCGTTCCTGAGCAGACTCGACCAGCTTGAACACCATCGCGAGGGCCGCGGCCGGGCTGCCGACCCCGCGGGTGACCTTGGTCCGCAGCTTGACCGTGGAGAACGTGGACTCGATGGGGTTCGTGGTCCGCAGGTGGACCCAGTGCTCGGCCGGGAAGTCATAGAACGCCAGCAGCTCGTCCCGGTCGTCGATGATCTTCGCGACGGCCTTGGGCCACTTCGCCCGTAAGTCTTCGCGAACGCCTCGACCGCCTTCTCCGCGTGGGGGCGGTCCTCGGCGTTGTAGATCTCCTGCATCGCCTTGGTCACGCCCGGCTGCGCGGACTTCGGAAATGCGTTGGTGACCTTTCGCGCTTTGTGGAGCCAGCAGCGCTGGTGCCGGGCAGCCGGGAACACCTCGGCCAGAGCCTTCCACAGGTCCATCGCGCCGTCGCCGATCACCAGCTCCGGGTCGCGCATGCCGCGCCGGCGGCAGTCGCGCAGCAGGTCGGCCCACGACTCGGTGGACTCCCGCAGCCCCTCGGCCAGGGCGATCAGCTCCTTGGTGCCGTCCAGCCGGACGCCGAGCAGGACCAGGATGCACGAGTGCGCCTGGCCGAGCCTCACCTTGGGGTGCACACCGTCGGCCCACACGTAGACGAAGCCGCGATCCGACAGGTCCCGGTCCTGGAAGGCGGCGTGGTCGTCGGTCCACTGCCTGGTCAGCCGGGTCACCGTGGCGGGCGACAGGCCAGCCGTGCCCTCGAGGAACTGCTCCAGCGCGGGCACAAAGTCCCCCGAGGACAGTCCATGCAGGTAGAGCAGCGGCAGGACCTCGGAGATCTTCGGCGACTTGCGGCACCACGGGGCCAGGATCTTGGAGGAGAACCACTTGCGCTCGCCGGTGGCCTCGTCGACGCGACGATCGTTCACCCGGGGCGCGGTGACCTCCACAGGCCCTGCCGGCGGTGACGACAGTGCGGGGCCAGTAGTGACCGTTGCGTACCACCAGGCGGTGCCCGCGCTCGTCCCGCGCAGCCGCCAACTCGGCTATGTACTGGTCGACTTCCGCCTCCAGCGCGGCAGCGAGCATCCGCCGGGCTCCCTCGCGGACGATCTCGTCAATCAGGGCACCAGACTCCGTGGTGCCGTCCTCGTTGACTACGCTGAGCATGGGCGTACCTTCCCAACCGACGGTGCAAACGTCGGTCTACTCGGTGACCTATCGATCACTCGGGAAGGTACGCCCTCTCACGTCCCAACCGAGGCCGATCCACAGATCTTGAGCATTGCTCCCTGGAGACCTCAGATTTCGTGTCCCCGGACCGCGAACCAGACTGGCCGGAACGCAACAAGGATCTGGCCCGCAGTGTGTCACGCGTGGAGTGCCTCACCTTTAAGGCCCCGAAGCCCTACACGGTGCCGGGGGCCAGTGCTGCCAGGGATCTCGCAGCTGAAGCGCACGGCGTGATGCGCGAGCAGCCAGTGCATTGGTGAGGCATCAGCCGTCCCACGCGAGAACAGGTGTCGGATCACCCGCTCCGGCCGGATGCCCCCCCCCAGGCCGTCTCACTGGTTCTCGGAGGCGATGGACTGGGCGTTGTACGCCATGACGGCCTGACGGAGTGTGGCTGCTTTGAAGCCGAGCACCTTGGGTTGGCTGGGTTGGATGCAGATGAGGCCCTTGTCGGGTCGTGTGACGCCCACACGAGTCAGCAGCCTTACGAGCTGTCCGGCCATGTCGGAGGCATCGCGGAACATGGGCGTCTGCTGTTGCAGAGTGGTGAACAGCACTCGGCTGGAGACCATCTCTTGATCATGAGCGCGGGCGATGTCGTAGGCGCGTCGGAGAAGGTCAGGAACAGGGTTACCGCTCAACTGGGAGACAGCGGGTCGTCCGGCTCGCATGTAGGAGCGATTGCCGACTTGCCGCAGCACGCGTTCCTTTGTCCAATGGGTCAGCCAGGTGCGTACCTGAGTGCCGACGACCGTATAGCCCTCCTGGTCGAGCTGGTGAACCAAGGCAGCATGGTCGATGCCGTCGACGCCGGCTTCCTCGACGATCTCCAACGCCCGCTCCCGTGCCGTTGTGGAGGGGCTGCTGCTGGCGTCGGCCGGGAGTGCGATTTGCTGACCGCGTTCTGAGGAACCGCCCTTCGATGAGGGTTGCTGGGGCGTCATCCGCTGGTTGTAGACGGCAATGGCTTGTCCGAGCGTTTCGGCGGTGAATCCTGGCAGACGCGGCCCGGTCGTTCCGCCGTAACGGGCTGCGACCTTGCCACGTCGTGGCCGGATGACGCCGACCTCGCGCAGCATGGAGCACAACTCGCCGCCGATGATGTTGACGTTTTCCTTCATAGCGGCAGCCAACTCACGTGTGGCCATTTCCTTCTGCGGTGTCCCGGAGACGAGCTGATAGGCGCGGCGCAGCAGCAGTGGTGCATGCTCGCCCGTAGCCAGGGTGGGACTCTGTGCCGCTTGAGCGCCGTGCAGATACCGGTTTGCGCCGATGAGCGCAACCTCGCCGACGGCGCACCACTCCTTGAACCAGCCCTGCGTCTGCTCCTCAGTGATCGTGCGGCCCTCGGCAGCCAGCGTCCGCATGAGGGTTTCCACCGTGATCCCGGAAGGCCATCGCACACTGCGCACGATTTGCAGTGCTCGAATCCGGTCGCACGGCTCTTCATCAGCCAGCCCTGCGTAGTCTGGTTGCGGCGGCACACGGTCGGACGTTCTCTGCCCAACCGCCTGAGGCGGGGTGCAGGGTGAGGGCTGAACGGCTTGCTCTTTCTGGTCTTCTGCCCCGCCCGGCTTTGCTGTCAGCCCCGTGGCCACTTCGCTCGTGTCGTCCACAGCAACGAGCAGACGCCCGATCTCAGCCGCAGGAGTTCCGCTGGCCAGTAGTGCTCCGGCCAAGTGCCCAATCCGTCGCCCTGCGGCTTCGGCCTCGGCCCACAGCCTGCGAGCTGCCCGGGACGCCTCGTTGTGGCGCTCGACGCAACAGGACAATTCATGCAACAGGTCTCTTTGCTCCACACCAACCAAACGGTTCAGGCCTGCGTCAGGGAACGGCGGGCCATAAACGGTGCAGGATCAGGCTGTGGAGGCGGTGGCGGTGAGCGCTGCGATCGAGCGGTCGCAGCGCCCACCACCCTCCTGTTCTTCGCAGGGCGGGCATCACACAGTGAGGCGTGGTGCGTGGTCGAAGAACCGGTTGTCGGTGTCAATGCGAATTTCCCGTACGCCCGGGTAGGGGCGGGGGAGCGGGTCGTTGGTGGCGGCGATGACCTGGCAGGCGTAGCCGTCGGGTGAGGCATCGTCGGCGATGTCGATCAAGGTTTCGATCAGACGCAGTCCGGTGGCGTGGTCCAGTCCCTGTGCTCCGAGGCCGGCCAGGGGAGAGTCGATGATCAGCAGCGGTGGCACGCGGACGGCAGGGTCGACGCGGCCGAGGTCGCGCAGGGCCAGGAGCAGCGCGACGTTGGTGGCCACCTTCGGGCTGCCGGCGACCGAGCTCTCGGCGAAGGTCTTGTCGGCGGTGTGCCGCTCCTTGACGCGGGTGGTGAAGTCGTTGGGGTCGATGAAGACGGTCTCGACGTCGGGGTTGATCTGCTGCAGCCGGGCGAGGAAGAACTCCGACCAGCGCGCGGTGACTTCTTTGCGGCGCACGTCGTGAGCGGTGACCGCGGCGTCCCGGGCGGCCTGCGCCGCTTCCATCTGCTCCTTGGCCGTCTGAATGGCCTTCTCCTGGGCGCTGATGTAGTCGGCTGAATCCAGGCGTTCCTTGAGCTGGGCGACGTCGCGGCTCAGGCCGTGGGCCTCCTTCTCGGCCTGCTGCGCTGCCTTGCGGGCGGGCTGGAGATGGCCTTCGTCATAGGCGTCGCGGGCGGCGAGAGCCTCCGCGGCCGCGGTGTCGGCCTTTGCTGCCTCTGCAGCGGCGGCGAGAGCGGCTTCCTCCAGGGTACGCAGCCTGAGCCGGAGCCGCTCCACCTTCGCACGGGCCGCGGCGATCTGCTGCTCACACTGGTCTGCCGCGCCCTCGCGAGGCCGCCCGCACTGCCGGCACAGGCCCGGCTCCCGATCCGGGAGCGGCTGTCCGCAGCACGTGCAGTCCTGGGACCGGGGCTTGAGCAGTTCGGCGAGCTGGCCTTCGGCGCGCGCGTGTTCGGCGGTGGCGCCGTTCAGCCGACCGTGGGCGGCGACGACCTGCTTGGCGGTCCTTCTGCGCTCAAGCTCGGCCGCCTTGTGGAGGGCCACGAGCCGCCCGCTTTCCCCGATCGCGGTCTTCAATGCCGCGTCGGCCTGCTGCCACCGCTGCGTTGCTGCACGGTGTTCACGCTGCTTCTGCTCGTACATGGCGCGGACACTGGCCGGGTCAGCCAGCGCCCCACTGTCCCGCAGCTTCTTGAACGCTGCCAGCGCGGCGCGGGCCGCCCGGAATCGTGACGTTGCCTCGGAGGCGTACTTTTCCAGGTCGGCCAAGTCCTCGTTCCACAACCCGAGGAGCACTTCCAGGGCCAGGATCCGCGCCTCGTCCTTCCCACCGCCAAGGAATTGCGAGGCGATCGTGTTCTGCCGCAGCGCCATGACGGTGCCGTAGAAATCGTCCAGCCCGACACGGGTTGCCCCACGCACCGCGGAGGGCAGGCCGAGCAGGTCCTGAACGAAGGCACTCGCTGTCGTCTCACCGGGTCTCGTGCTCGTCACCGGCAGCAGGTGCTCGATCTCGTGTTTCTCGTCGAGGTTCTTCAAGGACACCCGGGCCCGCAGGTTGGTTCCACTGCGGGTGGCCTGCCAGCGGGTGCCCGCGATGCGGAAGACCAGCCGGACGTACGCGCAGCTGCGGACCTCCGGCATGATCGTTGCCGTCATCAGGCCCAACGGGTAGAGCAGCGCCTCGAGCGCGGTGGACTTCCCTGCCTTGGAGTGGCCCACGAGGAAGGTCACCAGGCCCTTGAAGTGGCGGGCGTACCAGACGTCGCCGCGCTGGAACTCAAGCCGCTCGATCACAAACGACGGGCCCACGGGGTCTCCTTCGCAACCGGTGTGTTGATCTACACCGGAAACGACCACCGGCCGTACGGGTGACGGGCTCAGCAGAGTTCCGCACCACCCACGAACGACACAGGCTGGCCCGGCCCGGCTGGGTGGATCTCCAGGCCGCCGTCGGCATTGAGCACCGCACGACTGCCTCGATAAGCACGCCTGGCCGTGGCCAAGTCCCGCTCGTCGAAGTCGCCGACGAAGACGAGCACGCCGTGGAGGAGGTCCACCTTCTGCGCGGCGGTGGGGCACCGGCACAGCAACGCCTGAGTGGTCATGGGCTCCGCTGCCGGCGGCAGGTCCGGCCCAGGCCTACGCGGCATCCACTCAACCGGCCAGCGAACGCGCCGGCACGCCGTTGCGCAGTTGGCGCAGCTTGTAGGTGCGCGCTCAACGTAGCGGCGGCATCAGGCTGGAGGCGACGCGCCGTGCCTTGAGCGGCTCCAGCAGCGCCTGGTCGATGGTGTAGATGTGGGTCCGATCGTGCGCATCCGCTGGGAGAGACGCGACGACATCCACGAAGCATTCCTCGGACTCGCCGTCTGTCTGATCACCCACCGGCACGTGCAGAGGCTTCGTTAGCGCCTCTAACTCGCGTCCGCTGTTGAAGTGCTGCCCGAACTCGGGTTCTGGTCCAACTTCTGTGGAGCTCTCACGCTCTGTAATCTGCCGGGACTGGATGGCCCTTCGTGACTCGTTGACAGACCTGTTTGGGATCATGCCCACATGGACTTCGACCTCGCCCCATCGACCGGCGTTGGCCCGTTGCGGATCGGTATGACTCGGCACGCGGCCAACACGGCGCTGGACTGGCTCCGCGATCTCTCCGCGATCTCGGAGTCTGATCGGCCGGGGCAGCACGTCTTCCGTCCCAGCGGACTGATGATCAGCATCCACTGCATGCGAGACATGCTTGAAGCCATCGAGTTGGGAAGGCCGTCGTCCCAGACGGACCGAGTGTTGTTTCAGGGTGTGGACGTGTTCGCGCTTCCGGCCCGCGAGGTTGTCCAGCACATGGGCCAGTTCACCTCGATTGAGGAAGATCCTGACGACGATGCTTCATTCATTGCCCCGGACTTGCTGCTGAGCCTCTGGCGTCCGTTCGCGGCCGACGATGAGCCCGAGGAAGAGCAGGGCTACCACTTCAGCTCGGTCCTGCTGGCACGGCCTGGCTACTACGACACCCCTGCTCAGGCTGCGGAGCGACTCCAGCAGAACTCGTGACTGGCCCGTCATGACGCCAGCAGGACTCGTTTCCGCAAGAGGCCGAAGCCAGCCCGGCCGTACATCTGACGCTTGATCATTTTGATCCGGTTGACGTGGCCTTCGACGACGCCGGAGCTCCACGGCAGTGTGAGGTCGGCGGTGACGGCTACGAGATCGCGTTCGAGGCCGTTGACGAAGGTATGGAGGCTGGGCAGGTCGTCGGCGCGGACCGCCTTGATCCATTGCGGGAGCTGGTCGCCCTGGAGCTGGGTGAGCATTTTCCCGAACGCGCGGACGTGCCCGGTGAGGGCATCCAGTTCGGGGCAGCCGGCGAGGACGGCTTTGAGCTTCAGGCGCTCGCTCTCCGGCAGGGTATCGGGGTGGGTCAGGATCCAGCTGGTGACCGTGCGTGGGGACGGCGGGCGGGCTGCTGGTGCGGTCGGGGCTGTGCGGAACGGCTGGAGGTAGGCGCGGACGGCTCCGTAGCCGCCGGTGTAGCCGTGAGCCTTGATCTCTTCCCAGAGGGTCCAGGCGTTCGTGCAGCCTTCGGCCCATCGCTCGTGCAGGTAGGGCTTGAAGTCGTCGAGCTTGGTCGGGCGGTTCTGCCACTGCCCCTGGAACAGGTCTTCCGGCCTGGCGGCGTCGGCCAGCCGTTGGACGGTTCGGTAGGTCATGCCGAGCTGGCGCTGGATCGAGCGTCGGCTGTGGCCGGCAGTCAGCAGCGCGTGGACGGTGGCGTGCTTGGCCCGGGTGCGATCGGCGAAACGGTGCCCGGTCGGCCACGGCGACCCGCTCTCGGCCGGGGCCGGTGCCTTCTCCGGCACCGACTCTACGAAGGTCGCACGTAGGCACGGGGAGACACACCGCTCGGCCGCTTCACCGAGGTTGCGCCACAGGTGGAACCGGTCGGTGACCTGGACCGCAGTGGGCGCCCCGATCCTGGCCCCTCGGCGAAGAACGGAGCACGGTCACGGCAGACGACCTCGATCCCCGGGCGTTCGGCCAGCCAGGCCGCGACAGTGCCCGCCCCACGGTCCGGCAGCAGGTCAATCGGCCTGCGAGTCTCGACGTCGACCAGTACAGTCCCGTAGACACGGCCCTTTCGCATCGCGTACTCGTCGACACCGACTACCCGCGGGACCTGTGGCTGGGGTTCCGGGAGGGCGTCGACCAGCCGCAGGACCGTATTCCGGCTGATCCTCGCCCCGAAGACGTCGGCCAGCCTGGCACCGGCACGGCCGGCTAATGCGAGGCCGACCTCGGCCAGGACTGACCGCATGCGTTCGGTCCGCTGGCTGTATCGCCGGGTCAGGCCCGCGACCTGCTCGACGAACGTCCGTCGCCCGCAGGAGACGTCCTCGCACGTGAAGCGCCGGACACGAAGCCGCAGCATCACCCGCCGTCCCGCCACGGGGAGGTCAGCTGGAAACCGCAGGTAGGAGCCGTGCACCCGCCCCGACCAGCTCCCACAACCCGGGCACCGAGCCCCAGCCGTCCGGCATCTGACACCGACCCGAATCACCTCGCCATCGTCCTGCACTGACTCCACCCTGATTCCCGGGTCCGCCAGGAAGAGCAGCTCTTCCAGCCGGAGTAGTACCTCGCGCACAGCCCAGAACCATCAGCCCGGACGTCGTCGGCACCAGCAGGTTCCAGACGATCTCGCGAGATCTACGAGCAAGATCAACGGTCACAGGGAGTAGGCACACCACAGAAGTTGGACCAGAACCCGAACTCGTGGACAGAGCCAGGGGCCGGGATGACGGGATGAGCCGCGTCAGCGTCGTTAGGGTGCGTCCCTCCTTGTGGTGACCGGCCGCGTGGCACCAGCCCGCCGACCTCCGTGGTGGCGCACAGTGTGCCGGTGCCATCTCGCCCGCTCACCCTCCTGCTTCTGGTCCTGCTGAGCGTCACAGGCTGCGTCACGGTGACGCCCGATCCGCTACCGGCCGACCGCTGCCAGCAAGGCGTGCGCAGCCCTGCGGTCCTGGACCGTCCGGCCGTACCAACACCCGCTGTGCCCATTGTCCAGCCCTCGGGGCGTTCCGCCCCTGTCCGGATCGGGCCCGACCGGCCCCAACGCACACCCAAGAGCGACCGGACACCCGAGCGTCACACCCAGGCGTCCGAGAGACCGCTGCGCCGTGCAGCTTCACCGAAGCGGCCCGCTCCCCGTCTCCGCCCAGCTGCTCCCCAGCGCCCGGCGCAGCCTCGCGAGCGGCCTCGCTCACAGGTGCAGCGTCGTGCCCCGCAGGTGCCGCCGGTCCGGCCGCAGCCGCGCGAGCAGATGCGGGAGCTGTGCGACCGCGCGGACGGGGTAGCCGCGACGGACGTTGTGAGCCTTTGCCATCAGACCTGGGGATGGCGCGGCGTACAGCGGCGGGAATATGGAGCCGAGGGCGGGCACTCGCTCGTGTCTGGCGGTGTGCCCCTTCAGCAGGCCCCGCCAGATACCGGGCGCCGCAGCTCAGCGCCCACATCCTGCAGATCCGCCCCGGCTCCTCCGCCGGCCCCCGTCTACTACGTCCTGCACGACGTCGACAGCGAAGGAACCCTCCGGAATCACGCGGTGGCCGTGTCCGGGCTGCGGGTCGCGGCCAGGGCCTCGGCGGCGGTCGGGTAGGCGGGCAGCAGCGTGCTCAGGCCGGTGAGGCTCAGCAGCCTCTCCAGCCGGTCGGGGACGGTGGCCAGGCTCAGGCTGCCGTCGGCGGCCTTGGCGCAGCGGAAGATGCCCACCAGGGCGTTGAAGCCGGAGGAGTCGCAGAAGGTGACGTCTGCCAGGCCCAGGATCAGGTGGCGGTGGCCTTGCTCGATCAAGGCGAGCGCCTGGGAGCGCAGGTCGGGGGCGGTGGCGATGTCGAGGTCGCCGGTGACGTGGGCCAGGGCGAGGTCGTGGTCGGTGTGCTGTGGGGTGAGGTGGAAGTCGGTCACGGTCGGCTCTCCGGCGTCTCGCCGGCGGGGGCGATGGTGTGGGCGGTGGCGGTGGCGGTCAGGCCGTCCGTCGCCGCGGTGTCGGCGTGGGCGACGGACAGGGCCAGCAGGGCGACGTCGTCCCCGGCGCCGTGGGGCAGGTTGTCGATGAGGGCGACGGTGTCCTCGATGATTGCTGCTGCGCTGACGGGTGCGGTGCGGGCGGCGAGGAAACCGGTCACGCCCTTCTCGCCGATCATGTCGCCGTCGGCGGTACGGGCCTCGGTCAGCCCGTCGGTGTACAGCAGCAGTCCTTCGCCCGGGGCGAGGTGGAAGGTGTGGGAGGCGAACCGGGCCTGTTCGAGGGCGCCGATGAGCATGCCGCCCTTGGGGTGCACCGCCTCCACGACTCCCTGCCCGCGCAGGTGGTAGGCCGGGGGGTGTCCGCCGGTGGCCACCGTGACGGTGAACCCTTCCTCCTCGTGCGATTCAAGGATGCCGAAGACGGCCGTGCAGAACCGGGTGCCGATGGCCGGGTCGAGCTGCAGTGCCGTGTTCAGAGCGGTGAGGACTATGTCGGGGATCCGGGTCGTTCAAGGCGGCGGCCCGCAGCGTGTAGCGGGTCAGGGAGGTGACGGCCGCGGCTTCGGGTCCCTTGCCGCACACGTCCCCGAGGAAGAACGCCCACCTTTTCCCGTCCAGGGGGAAGACGTCGTAGAAGTCGCCGCCCACATCCTGCGGGGAGGCGGTGGCGTAGTGGCAGGCCAGCTCCAGCCCTGGCACCACCGGCAGCGCCGGCGGCAGCAGCGTGCGCTGGAGAGTGGAGGCGAACGCCGCGATCGACGCCTTGTCCCGCTCCGCGCGCTCGCGGGCCTTCTCCTGCTCCCGGCGCCGCTCCTGCTCGACACGCAGGGCGTTTAACAGCTCCTAACGGAATGACCGAGCAAGGCTGCGCTTGGCTTCCTCTGAAGACCGGCGTCAGGTTGGAGGGGACAAAACTCCTGGTCGCACTGGGTGTCGCGCCCGTAGGCTGCGCACGTGATCGAGGAAGAGGAGACCAACCCGGTTGTCCGCGTCGGAGGTGACCGGTATCGAACGATCAGCCTGCGCTTCCACCAGCTGACACGTTCCTTCCCGGAAGAGCGTGATGACCTGATGCGCGACTTCCTCGTGACAGCTCACGGTGAGTCGGTGCGGATCGAGGTCATGGTGAGGACCTGGGACGGTGACGGCCTCGACGTCTTCCTTGCCGAACTGGCAGAGGCGTTCCGAGGATGGAACGGCACCAGGACCTGGCGCTCTCTTGAGGAGGACTTGACGCTGGCTGCCGAGCACGCAGGGTCGCACGTCCGGTTGACGTGGGGGCTACACGACCGTCTCCCCGACGACGAGTGGCGTTTCGAAATGACGACCATCCATGCTCCTGGAGAAGACATGCGCCGCCTTGCCATCGAGATGCGTACCTTCCTGGAGTCGGACCCGCTGTAGTAAGCGAGGGCAGCTCGTCAGTCGTCTACGGCCGGCACAACACGCCAAGTTGTCGATAGGTGATCAAGCAACAGGCGAGTTTGAGGAATGCTTCGTGGATGTCGGCTCGCCGTTCCCAGCGGATCCGCAGACGTCGGAAGCCGTGCAGCCAGGCAAATGTCCTCTCCACGACCCAGCGGTAGGTGCCCAGTCCGGTGCCGTGCAGGGTGCCGCGGCGGGCGATCGCGGGCACGATGCCGCGGGCGCGGACCTGGCCTCGGTAGATGTCGTGGTCGTAGCCCCGGTCGGCGAACAGGGAGTCCGGCTTGCGGCGGGGGTGGCCGACCCGGCCGCGGACCGGCGGGATTGCGTCGAGCAGGGGCAGGAGCTGGGTGACGTCATTGCGGTTGCCGCCGGTCAGCAGCACCGCGAGCGGGGTGCCGTGTCCGTCGGTGATCAAGTGATGCTTGGAACCGGCTCGTCCCCGGTCGACCGGCGATGGGCCCGTGTGCTGCCCCCTTTTAGCGCCCTGACGTGGGAGGAGTCGACCACGCAGCGGGACCAGTCCAGACGTGCGGCCGCGTTCAGTTCGGCCAGCAGGATCTCGTGCAGCCGTTGCCAGACGCCGGCCTCGTTCCAGTCCCGCAGCCTGCGCCAGCACGTCATGCCCGACCCGAAGCCGAGGCCCTTGGGCAGGTACTCCCACTGGATCCCGGTGTGCAGCACGTACAAGATCCCGCACAGCACGTCCCGGTCCGGCAACGGCTTGCGACCTGGATGCCGGAACCTGCGCTCACGTTGCGGCAGCAGCGGCTCCACAAGGTCCCACAGTTCATCCGACACGATCCACGGCGACGTCCCCACACCGAACCGAACGCTCAACTCCCGTGCCGGACACGGCATCCTGGACCGATCCACCTCATTGTGTTAGCCGCTGTAAGGCGGCCAGCCGCATCTCCATCTCATCGAGCACGATCGCCGCCAGGTCCGCCAGGGTGGCGGTGTCGTCCTCGGTGATCAGGCGCGGGCGGGTGTCGAGGATGTTGACGGTGCCCAGCCGATGCCCGTCATGCGTGACGATCGGTGCGGCCGCGTAGAAGCGAACTCCATCGGGCCGGTGACCAGGCCGTTGGAGCAGGCGACCGGGTCGGCGAGGGTGTCGGGGATCACCAGGGCCTTGTCGGAGAGGATCGCCGAGCCGCACAGGCCCGGCTCCCGGCCGATCTCGCTCACACCCTCCAGACCATGGGCGGCCTTGAACCAGATCCGGTCCTCATCCACGATCGTCACGCTCGCCACCGGCGCACCTTGAACAACCTCGTCGCCATCGCCGCCACCCGGTCGAACGCACCGTCCGGCGGGCAATCGAGGATGTCGTAACGGCGCACCGCATCCAGCCGGGCCGCCTCTTCCCCCGGACTGAGCGCCCATCGCCCCGGCCTGTCACCGGGACCAGCCGCGCGTCCCTCTTGCGGCATCGTCTACCTCTCCTCGCCCGCTGGTCCGATGACCAGCGCCGCCAGGCAGGATAATCCGACCCCCCTCACCGCCGCCCTGGCAGGCGGCAGCGAACGCGACCCCCGCCAAGAGCAGATCACCGCCCAGGGCCCGTTCGTCACGAGCCGCGTCGCGAAACGCGGTCCCCCACCCTCACCCCGGAACGGATCTGCCCCGCCCTTGCCGGCGTCCTTACTTCACGGTGTCCGACGTTCAGGAGAAGGCAGAGAGAAATCCGCTGACCGTGTCCGCGAACTGGGCCGGAGCATCGTGATGGACGACGTGACCGGCGGGCAACTCGGCAAAGCGGACTCTGCCGGCGCAACGGGCAGCCATCTCTTTAGCGTGATCGGCCGACAGTTCGTCACTGCGCGTTCCACGGACCAGCAGCGTGGGGCAGGACACCGATATCCAGTCGTTCCAGTGGTCACCGTTGAGAGCCTTCTGGGACGCCACGGTGTCAGCGATGTCGAATGAAAACCCCCAGCCCTGGGCTGTCGGCCGGAAAGAACACTCCAGATAGGGTGCGGTCACACCCAAAGCCGTGACCAGCGCTTCCCGGGACGGTGTGACGCCAGGAAGGCGTGTGGTGAAGGACCAGTCGCTGTCCACGAGCGCGCCGATATCCTCGACCACTAGTGCACTGACTTTGTCCGGGTGCTGGGCCGCGAACTGGTACGCGTTCACCCCGCCCAGCGAATGGCCCAGCACCGCCACGGCACCGACTCCCAGGCGCCAGTGAAAGGCAGCCACATCGGCCACGTACTCGTCCCGCTCGTAACTGCGGGCACGGTCGGATTCTCCATGCCCTCGCTGATCGAGCGCGATCACTCTCCATCCCGGGGTCAGCGCCGCGGCCAGCGGCGCGAACGCCGACGCTTCGTTGTAATGCCCGTGCAGGGCCACAAGCGGGCTTCCCGGACCCCCGAAGTCCAGATACGACAGCTTCCGCCCGCCCACCATGAAAAACCTACGCATGGTGCTGATGTTAGGAGGCAGCACCGACACTTCGCGGCTGACCAGCAGCCAAGGCAGCGGGCACGCCTCGCTTCCGGTTCACTGCTCAACCGAGGCTGGCAGCGAGCGGCTGCCATCAGCATGACCGTCCGCAGTCGACTTCTTCTCCCCTGCCGAGCCTCTGGCCCGGCTCGCCGCCCGGCCCGGGCTGGGCACACGCGGGAAAGGTGAACAGTGCTGTCGTGCACCCTCCGTCTATGGCGCTGAGGAGACGCGGTGAGGCGCGAAGTCCAGCACGAGACCGGCCACCAGATCACGAACGCCAGTACGTCGATCTGTGTCCACCGTGGATCTTGCCACGCGGCGGGGATCAGACCGCGGTGAGGAACGTCCGCACGCGTTCCAGCAGCAGCTCGGACGCCTCGGCGTCGAATGCCTCGAGAGAGGAGTCGGTGAACAGGTGCTGGTCGCCGGGGTAGACGAACAACTCTGCGGACCGTGCGGACTTGGCCAGCTCGCGCGCGGCGGGCAGGTCTTCGTCGAAGAACTCGTCGCCCTCCTTGCCGTGGATCTGAACCGGCACACTCTCGGGCCAGGACTCCCCGTACTCGGTGAGAGGGATGCAGGCGTGCAACAGCAGCGCTCCACGTGCGCCGGGCCGTGTCTGCGCGAGCTTCTGGGCGATCGTGACACCGAACGAGAGACCGACGTAGACCAATTCCGGGCGCAGGCCCCCGGCCGCTGCCATGCCACGTTCCCGGAGGACGTCGAACCCGGTCTCCCGCGCGAACGCCATGCCTTGCTCGAGGCTGTCGAAGGTGCGGCCCTCAAACAGATTAGGAGTGTGCACGGTGTGGCCCGACTGCTGCAGGTCGTAGGCGAACGCCCGGATCCCGTCGGTCAAACCCTGGACGTGGTGGAAGAGCACAACCTCAGCCATATTTCGCGGTGTCCTTCGCCTGCTGATCGACTGTCCCGACAAAGCACCTGGACGCTGGTACCTCACTCTGCACTCGACCATCTCACAGCCGACGAGGGTGCGGCAGGCAGTTCGCCACCGTCCACCATGCCCCGCAAGCGAGTGACGGATGCGCGCGGACGGGGTTGTGCACTGCAGGGAGCAGAGCCCGCAGGCACCGGCAAGACCGACGAACGCGACCCGAGGCTCGCCAACCACGTGCGACGACGGGGACGTCTGGCAGGCCCGGGTCCACAGCCGTGCTGCCGCACGAGTGGAGGCTGTCCCACCTCCCGCCGGACACCAGGCCCCTGCCGTCGGTGACCCCCTATGACCAGTTGAGAGTCGTTCGGCGGCTGGACCAAGACCTTCACCGGCCCGCGGCTCTGCGCTGCCATCGTCGACCGCCTCACCTTCAACGGCACGATCATCGAGACCGGCACGACTCCTACCGCCTCGCCAGCACCCGTGCTCGAGCCGAAGAACCCGCCAAGGTGAGCTGATACAGGTGTTCACCCGACGGACCGTCGGCCCTTACTGGCGGCGGACCAAGGTGCCACAGGGGATAGCTTGTCTCACAACGAAGCGGGCTCTGGATCCGTTGCCAGGCGGGCATGGAGTTCCACGTCGACGCGGACGCTGTCGTATTCGAGTTTTTGTCGTTGCTTCCCTTCCACCGTGAAACCAGCAGTGCGAGCAACTCCGCATGAGGCGCGATTGTTCACCCGGTGCCCAAGCTCCAGCCGGAAGAGTTCCGTATCGTCGAAAGCCCAGCGGGCCCCAGCATGGCAGGCACGGGAAGCTATGCCTTGGCCCCGGGCCGTTGCCGTTGTCCAATAGGACACCCATCCAGTGGTATGACGCCGATCCACTGGGCCAAGACGCACCTGGCCGAGAACGAGGCCGCCGCCATCGACGACGGCGAAGGAATAGGCGTAGTCCGCGGCCCAGTGCTCAGCGCGAGCCGTCATCCACCGCTCGGCGGCCTGGAGAGAATCAACCGGCTCGATGGACTGGCCACGCATGAGCGGATCCGCGAACGCGGTCATCACCGCCTGGGCGTCCTCGGCCTTCCACCTCCGCAGCACCAGGCCAGAGGAGGTTTCTACACGATCGCGCACGCCGCGAGTCTTCCGCAGCTGACGTCGTCTGTCACGTCGGCTTCCCCCACAGTCGACAACCCGGCCAGGGAACCGGGTCGTCTCAGGGACGTGAACCAGCTTCCACCGCCGTCCATGCCGTCGTTTCTCATCAACATCCAGGCAACGAAAGATCACCAACTGCCTCCCAAACCTGTCCGCATCTGCTGTTCCTAGAGATGCACGAAGCCAGTACGAGGAAGCGCCCTCCGAGCCGTGGTCGGTCGGCGGTGTACTGGCGGGAGGAGGCTACCTGGTGGGAGCCCTTGCGTTCCTCGCGGTCTGGGTCAATGGAGTTGTTGCACTCTTCGGCTGACCGGGGTCACCAAGGCGCCTGGGGGAGCGCGGATGAAAGCTGGTGTCCTCCTACGCTCTTCTGGACAGCGGTACCCCATGAACCACATCAGCCCTGATGTCCTCAAAACAGCCTTGCAGGATGTGGTGTTGTCCTATGCGCCGGGCGAGCTCGCCTACTTGGCGCTGACGAGCAAGCCGGAGCTGACGGTTCGGGACCGGCTTGCCTGGGCGCTGCACAAACGGCTGGCCGGCGCGGTGGTGGCGCGGGAGTGGAGGAACTCGACCGGCTGGATCGACCTGGCCGTGCTCGATGCGGCTGGAAACCGACCGCTGGCCCTGCTCGAGCTGAAGGCGGCCTACACTTTCGATTTCGCCCACCCGGACCGCCCCCGCGCCATGGACTACCGCAACAAAATGGCCGCTGACGCGACCAAACTAGTGCACGCTGACGGCACAGACCACGGCACGCCGCGCTACGTGCTCCTGTTGTTGACCCACCCCATGGCCATACCTTCCCTGGGCGGTGCGGCGGTCAAATACCGGCCAGGAGTGTCTGCGGCACTACGCGCTCATGGCCCACGACGCTTGCGGCACATGGCCGGACACAGCGTCCGCACTCTCCTCGCCTGCCTCGGACCGCTGCACCAGGGCACCTGGGACGGTGGCATGGCATTCGGCGTCCATGTGGCGATCGACTACTGGCTCGTCGGACCCCTCACGTGGGGCGGCCCGGAGCTGAAGGCGTGAACGGTGCTGCCAGCCGGTGGCTCGACAACTCGGCCGCCTTTTGCTTGGAGCCGCTCCACGCCGAAGGCTGGGCGGCGGCCGAAAGTCAGTTCACGGCCGCCGTACCCATGCGCCCTGAACACCCCCCAGCGAAGCCGTCCGCCAGCGTCGCGGGGACGATGAACGCCCCGTCCGAGGCTGCGGTGGGCCTGGCGGTGGACGAGGCCGAGATGGCGAGCAGGTAGAGACGTACGAGTCGGCCGCGTAGCGGTCGGCCGGCCTGCTGACCGCCAGCCGCCTTGAGGCCGTTGCACAGGGTGGTGCGGACGATGGGCCGCGGGGTGGTTAGCGGCCGGCCCAGGGTCTGACGCCGGGGATGGGCGTGGCGAGGGCGCGGCGGGGGGCTGGGAGTGCGCAGAGGCGGGACGAGGGCGCTGCTGAAGGCGTGCATGGGTCTCTTCGGCTCGGTTGGCGGGGGCGGGGGAGTGGTCTTTTACGAGGCGCTGGCATCGTCCTTCGGCGATACGGGCGTGGCGCCCGCTCCCCACTGTGGGCTACTGCGACGCCAAGGCCGTCGAACGATGGGGCCGGAGGTTGCGCACCAACTGACTCCGGCCTGCCGTCCGCACGGCGATCGCCCGCCGTGGGGGCGGTGGCGGGCGCTCAGAATGGTAGAAGGCATCACCGGTGAAGCGGACCTTGACCGTTTGCCACCGCCCCCCTCGACCACTGGTCGATGGCGCCGTGGCGTCGGCCGCTGGCTACCGGGTGAGTGCGGCGAGGTAGATGTCGAAGGGTTGCGCGTACCCTGGGAGGCGTTCGCGGAGGTCCCACCAGCGGACGGCCGAGATCTCCTCGGTGGGCCCGAAGGCGCGGGTCTTGGCGCAGGATCCTGCGTAGAGGGCCAGATATTCGGCTCGTCGGTCAGGTGCCAGCACGAACCGCGCGTAGCCGGTGAACCGCAACCGTGCGTCAGACTGCTGCCCGGTCTCCTCCAGTAGCTCGCGCGCGGCTGCCTGGCGGGGGGTTTCGCCCTCTTCGATGCGTCCTCCGGGGAGTTCCCACGACTTGCGGTACCGGTCGTACACCATGAGGACCCGACCGGCTTGCCACAAGGCCACTAGGGCCGCCGGCAGTGGGGCGTCCTGCGGCGGCGCTGCCTCATCGCCCCGCGCGAACGAGACCAGGGAGTTACCACGGCCATCTGCTGCAAGCGGTTCATCTGCGGAGTGGGCCACGGTCGGATGCTTCCCCGAGCGACTCCACGAGATGCTGACTTCGTGCATCTTCGAGGCTTCTGGCTCAAATTTGTGTGCCAGTACCGCCTTTGCTTGATAAAGCTATCCGGGAATGACGAGCCACGGGGCATACTCCTGAACCACCGGAGGTGCGACGGGTGTGCCGTCAGTCTTCCGCACACGGAAAGGTCGCGACCGTGGCGGGTGGCCTCTCAGATGCGGCGTGTCGTCTTCGGCGGGATTGTCATGGTGTCCCGCAGTCGCCAGGCGACCGCAAGCATCAGCCCTCCGCTGATCAGTGCGTAGCCGCCGGTCACGTCGGCGATGGCGTTCGCTCCGTGATCGGGGCGCAGCCAGAGCAGGAGTCCGGCGGCAATAGCGGCGGCGCCGGTCACCAGCAGCACCCGCTCGTGCGTCACACCGCGGGATTGAAGGACCGCCCAGATTTCGGTGGCCCCGGTTGCCATGGCCCAGGCACCGATGAGAATGACCAGTGTCCAACCGGTGAAGCCCAGCCACGCCATGGCGAGGAAGCCGGCTGTCACACTGAAGGTGCCGCCACTGGCCCGAGCCGTGTGGGTCTCGTCGTGTCCCTTGTGCGGGCGAAGAACGCCGACCAGCCGAGCGGTGCCGTCGATCAGCGCATAAACACCGAAGAGCAGGGAGAGCGCCGTGACCGTAACGGTGGGCCAGACCACGGCGAAGAACCCGAACACCAAGGCCGCTGCACCCCGCAGGGCGAGCATCCAGGCAAGCGGCTGTCGCACGTGTCCTAACCTCCTGTGAGTCCGGTCCGGCCTGTGCCGCGTACCCCGTTTGATCGCAGGGACGACTGCGCCGCATGCGGTGTAGCGCGCGGCGGACAAGGCGCCGGCCCGGTGCTTGGGCGCCCTGGAGGCATGCCGACCAATGTGCCTGTCGCGGTAGAGGAGCCGGCCGCGCGAGCCGGGGCGGTGAAAGGGCGCCGTCTCCTGGTGCTCGAGGGGTGCGCCCCGCTGCTCCCCCCTGTGGCGAGCGGGGCGCACCCTCCTCCAGGGGGCGGTCCCCGGCCGGTGGGAAGTGCTTCCCGGCGAGGGCGGCCGCCTCGTGGAGTCCCGTGGGGGGATGGCCGTGAGAACTCCTGCCCTCCTCCACTGCCGTGCGCACCTGCCAGGACAGGCCGACACCGAAGTTCCACAACCAGCAGTCGGGCTCGCGTTCTCACGGACGCCTCTGTGAGCGTGCCCTTGGGGGGTGGGGGGGGATGTGGGGGGCCCCGGACGGGTGACGGCGGAACCGTAGGCAACGGACAGGGCTCCCGTGCCGTTGAGGGAGGTGTCTCGGCCTCAACTCGCCAGCTCAGGAGCCCTGTTAGTCCCGTATCCTGTCGCACTCGACCTGCCGCACGCACTCGTGGAGTGGGTGACGATGCTGATCGTCACCCACGAGGGTGACCGACGCTGCAAACTCCGCCCGTCCGAGCGTGCGGTGATCGCTCAGGCTTACCTGCGTCGGCACGACCCCCTGGCTCAACCGGCCGCGGGTTTCCGGATTTCCGTCGGCACCGCCCATGCCTACGTCACGGCCGTCGTCGAGCACCTGGCCGACAAGGCGCCGGGCCTGCTGAAGGTCCTTCGCGAGGCAGATCCCGCCTATGTTCTCGTGGACGGCACCCTCGCCGAGTGCGACCGGGTCGGTGACGGGCGTGCGGACTATTCGACAAAGCACCAGCGGCATGGTGTGAACGTGCAGGTCATCACGGATCCGACCGGTCGGACGCTGTGGCTCTCGCCCGCCCTGCCCGGCCGCACCCACGACCTGACCGCCGCCCGTACACACAAGATCATCAGGATCTGTGAACGTCAGGGCGTCCCCGTCCTCGCCGACATGGCCTACATCGGCGCAGGCGAGTGGGTCACCACCCCAAAACGCCGGCCGCCCCAAGGCGAACTCACCACGACCGAGCAGACGATCAACCGGGCCTTGTCCGCCGCTCGCGTACCCGTCGAACGAGCAGTCGCCCGCCTGAAATCCTGGCGAATCTTCCGTCGCGCCCGCTGCAGCCCGAACCGCATGACGTCAATCGCCAAGGCTGTCCTCACCCTGGAGCGGCACCGCTGAAAACCCTCATTCTCGTGTCAGTCCCGAACGGTCGCTGGATCACCAGACGGTATCTTGACGCCGAGGGTGCGTGAGGACGTGCGCAGATGCTCGGCGATGATACCCAGAACCGAATCCCGGTGCTCCAGCAGGTAGAAGTGACCGCCAGCGAAGGTGTCGAGTGTGAACGGGCCGTTCGTGTGCTCGGACCATGCCCGGGCCTCGACCGGGGTGACCATCGGGTCATTGTCCCCGATCAAGGCATGGATGGGGCACCGCAGCTTCGGGCCCGGTCGGTAGCGATAGGCCTCGGCGGCTTTGTAGTCGCCGCGGACGGCGGGGAGGGCCATACGCACTAGCTCCTCGTCGTGGAATACCTGCTCCGCGGTGCCGTCGAGGGTCCTCAGCTCGGCCACCAACTCCTCGTCCGACAGGAGGTGCACCGTACCCCCTGTCCTCTGTCGGGACGGTGCGGGCCTGGCCGAGACGAAGAGTGCCTCCAGGGAGAGGCCCACACTCTCGAACCGTCGGGCCAGTTCGAAGGCGAGGGTGGCGCCCATGCTGTGTCCGAAAAGCGCGGCCGGCTGGTGAACACGCTCCCGCAGCACGGGGAACAGCTGGTTCGCGAGCTCGTCGATGTCCTCCAAGGGCTTCTCCGCGCGGCGGTCCTGCCGCCCGGGGTACTGGACCGCGAGCACGTCGCATCGGGGTGTCAGCGCGGCAGCCACGGGGTGGTAGAACGTCGCGGAGCCGCCGGCGTGCGGCAGACAGATCAACTGGGGTGCCGTGGGATGTGCGGGGCGGTACTGCCTGATCCACACGTCGCTGCGGGTGTCCGTACCGGCCATGAGCGGTGCTGCCCTTCCGTCATGGCGTTGGTGCGGGGGCGGCCGATCCGGCCGTGACGCCTCCGTCGACCCCGAGGGTCTGCCCGGTGACGTAGGCGGCGAGGGGGCTGAGCAGCCAGGCGACCGCGTTGGCCACCTCCTCGCACCTGCCAAGGCGGCCCAGCGGAGCCCGGCGCGCCCGCTGCGCCAGGGCGCTGGGGTCGGCGTACAGGCTGCGCAGCATGGGGGTGTCGGTCGAACCGGGGCTGACCACGTTGACGCGGATGCCGTCGCCCGCGTACTGCAGGGCCACCGACTTGCTCAGGCCGATGACGGCGTGCTTGGTGGCCGAGTAGAGAGGACTCTGGGCGTGGCCGATGTGCCCGGCCACGGATGCGCAGTTCACGATCGCGCCGCCGTCGGCCGTCAGCATGGCCTCGATCTGTCCGCGCATGCACGACCAGACCCCGCGCAGGTTGGTGGCGATCACGCGGTCGAAGTTGTCGGCGGTGTCCTGGTGCAGCGGGCCGAACGATCCGAAGGTCCCGGCGTTGTTGAACGCCCCGTCCAGCCGTCCGAACCGGTTCACCGCCTGGGCTACGCAGTCCGCCACCTGCTTGTCGTCGCCGACGTCGCAGGGCACCACCAAGTGGTGCGAGGTGGGTAGTCCGGCGGTTGTCTTCGCGAGGGCCGACTCGGTGCGGCCCACCAGGACGACTCGTGCTCCGTGCCCCACGAGGAGCCGGGCCGCGGCCCGGCCGATGCCGCTGCCCGCTCCGGTGACCATCACCACGCGGTCGGTGAGTTCCAGACTCATCGTTGTTCCAACGCTCCGTCCCTGCTTGTCGGATGTGCGGTCCGCTGTGTCAGATGTGCAGTCCGCCGTTGACGTCGACGACCGTGCCGGTGGTGTATCCGGCGTCCTCGCCGCACAGATGGCAGACCATGCCCGCGGCCTCGGCGACGCTGCCGAAGCGGCCGGCGGGGATGTGGCTGACCCGGTCGGCGGTCCACTGCG
The DNA here is from genome assembly GCF_044142145.1 of Streptomyces sp. BK79. Classification (NCBI taxonomy): domain Bacteria; kingdom Bacillati; phylum Actinomycetota; class Actinomycetes; order Kitasatosporales; family Streptomycetaceae; genus Streptomyces; species Streptomyces sp. BK79. Next base: position 10,329 of record NZ_JBHVOC010000043.1, on the reverse strand, counting down.
GGGGCTTGTCCTCCCAGGCCCGGCGGATGCGTTCGGTGCCGATGACGCCGTGGGCGACCGCGTTGACCGTCACGCCGTGCGGGGCCAGTTCGTAGGCGCACTGCTTGGTGAACCCGACGACGCCGGCCTTGGCGGCGACGTAGGCGGCGTTGCTGAACCGGGTGTACGTGCGACCGGCCACGGACGCCAGGTTGACGACCCGGCCCCACCCCGCCGCGACCATCGCCGGGACGCACAGCCGGGTCATGGTGAACACGCTCGCCAGGTTGTGCGTGACGGCCTCCTGGAGGTCGGCCTCGGTCAGTTCGGTCACCGGGCGGGCCCGGGTGTCGCCGCCGACGCCGTTGACCAGGACGCCCGGCCGGTGCTGCGGGGCGAGCGAGTCGACGGCGGACGTGAGGGCGTGCGGGTCGGTGACGTCGACGACCAGCGGGTCGCGGGCCAGCCGGTCGCCGAGTCCGTCCGCGACCCGGTGCACCGCCTCGGCGTCCTTGTCGAGCAGGACCACGCGCAGGCCCCGGGCGGCCAGGCCTCGGGCGACCTCCGCGCAGATGCCGCTGCCCGCTCCGGTCACCAGAGCCACGTCGTGTCGTGCCGTCATGTGTTCCTCCGCCAGCCGCCGTCGGGCTCCCAGGTGGCCGTGCACCGGGTGTGTCGCAGCAGTTCTTCGGTCGGTTCGATTCCGGTGCCCGGGCCGGCCAGGGGCCCGACCCGGTGCAGTGACCGGTCGACGGTGAACGCCGGCGTGGTCAGGGGCGTGGGGAACCACTCGTCGGCCCGGCCCGCCTCGACCGTTTGCCACAAGCCCCATGTGGTGGCCAGGGTGCGCCCGGCCGCCCACAGCGGTCCCACCTCGGCCACGTGCACGCCGAGCTGGCAGCCGACGCCGAGCTCGTCGGCGCGCAGTGCCAGGCGTGCCGCGGCGAGGAACCCGCCGCACTTCGACAGCCGTACGTTGATGTGGCTGGCGGCGCCGCTGGTGGCGGCGGTGTGCAGGTCGGCCGGTCCGGTACAGGACTCGTCGAGCATGACGGGCAGACCGGTGCCCCGCCGCAGCCGGGCCAACTCGGGCCAGGACCGCGGCGGGAGCGGCTCCTCGACCCACCCCACGCCGTCCAGTTCGCCCGCCGCCTTCTCCGCTTCCTCGACCGTCCAGGCGCCGTTGACGTCCAGTGAGACACGGGTGTCGGCGGGGAGGCGGTCCTGGGCCGCGGTCAGCCGGTCCACCGCTCCGGCTGGGTCCGCCACCTTGATCTTCACGTGCCGCAGCGCCGCCAGCGCCCGCGGCGAGAGTGCGTCCAGGACGGTCGCGACGTCGCGCGAGAGGTGGATCACGAGGCTGATGGGCGTCGGTCCGTCCCGCCGTAACCGGGCGGGCGGGTCCAGGACCCGCAGGACGTCGGCGAGCGGCCGGGAGAAATGCCGACACACCGCGTCGAGCAGGGCGATCTCCACGGCGGCCGCCGCCGACGGGCCGTCGACGAGCCCGGTCAGCGGCAGCTGTGCGATCGAGGCGACGGCGCTGTCGAAGTCCCGCCACTCGATGCGCTCGGCCAGCTCCCCGGGATCGCAGGCCTGGACGGCTCGCACCGCGCCGTCCAGGGTCTCACCAGTGACGTAATCGCGGGGCGCTCCCTCTCCCAACCCGCGGGTGCCCGCCAGCTCGATCTCGACCAGCAGGGACGCCGCGCTGCGACGGGAGCGCGTGGCGTGGTCGAAGGCCGCGGCCATGGGCACGACGGCGGTGTGCAGCCGTACGCGACGGATCACGCTTCCTCCTTCAGCCGCGTGGCCAGCCAGTCCCAGTACGCCGTCCGGGCCGACGTGAACTCCACGTAGTGCCGATCCGTGGCGAAGACCTCCTCGCGCACAGCTGACGTCAGACGCCGCAGCATCGCCCGCGCGGCCGACAGGTCGATGATCGGGTCGTGCGTGGGGAGGGCCAGGTCGACGGGGAGCCGGGTGCGGGGCGCCCCGCCGGCGTAGTGGTCCTCCAGGTGCACGAGCGTCGCCTGCGTGGCCGAGGTGACCTCGCGCAGCATCAGGGGGTCTGCGGCGAGGAACTCCTGGTAGCGCGGCAGGTCGGTGTAGTCGTCGTCGGCGAGCCCCACGGGCCGTAGCGCGCCGCCGGTGAGCGCGCGGCGCTCGGCGAGCGTGTCCGCGGTGTGGCGCGCCCGCTGCTGTCCCAGCGCGGGCGCGCACAGGACCAACCTGCGGACGGGCAGATCGCGGCTGCACCACAGCGCGGCCAGCACGCTGCCGCCGAGGCTCTGCCCCAGGGCGACCGGCCCGGCACCGCCGACCTTGGCCGTCACGGCGTCGAGGGCGCGGGCGTAGTCGTCGAGGACGAGATCGGCCGACGGCAGGTGGCCGCGGGGCCCCTCGCTGCGGCCCGAGCCTCTGCGGTCCAGGGCGTAGACGTCGATGCCGCGTGCGTTGAGCTCGGGCCCCGTCTCGTACAGCCAGCCCGCGTGGCTCTGGATGCCGTGGATGTAGAAGACGGCCGAGGAGGCGCCGGGCGTGGTCCAGCGGTGCAGGGCGAGCCCGGTGCCGTCGGCGGCGGTCAGCATGCTGGTGGTGGGCATGGCCTGCCTCCTCAGTACCGGACGAGGTTGACGTCGGGGTCCAGCCGGACGTCGACGAGGAGCGGTCCTTCGAGCGTCGGCAACAGGTCCCCGACGGCGTCGAGTTCTTCCGCCTTGCGGACGGTGAGGGCACGTGCGCCCATCGCCGTGGCCAGCCCGGCGAGGTCGGGCCAGGCGAACGCCGAGTACGCCGGGTCGTAGCCGTGGATCCTGAGTTTGTAGTGCTCGGCTCCGTACGCCCTGTCGTTGAGTACGACCACGACGAGCGGCAGCCGGTGCCGTACCGCCGTCGTGAACTCCGACAGGTGCATCATGAAGCCGCCGTCCCCCACGGCGGCGACCGTGGGCCGGCCGGTGTCGGCCGTCGCCGCGCCGATCGCCCCGGCGACGCCGAGCCCGATCGAGCCGAAGCCGCCCATGACGGTGAAGTGCAGCGGGTCCGCCACGCGCAGATGCGGCCAGACACCCACGTCGAAGCGGCCGATGTCGCTGACGACGCTGCGCTCGGCGGGCAGGATCCGGTCCAGCCGGATCATGGCCGTCCGGATGTCGACGGTGTCCGCTCCACTGCGGTCGTCGACGTCGTCCTGCGGCGAAAACCCGGCCAGTTGCCCGGCGACGCGCTCCGCCCAGGCGCTGTTGGCCGCGGTGACTCCGGCCTGATTCAGCAGGGCGTTCATGGCCTCGGCCGTGCGGCGGGCATCCCCGGCCACGGGCTCGTCGACGGGCGTGTACGAGCCGAACCGCCCGGGATCGGTGTCCACGTGCACGATTCTCTTGCCCCGGAACAGCTCGCCGTTGAGCGCGGTCCACATGTTCAGGCTCGCCCCGAACGCGACCACGCAGTCCGACTCGGCGATGACCGTGCTCGCCACGCTGTGCGCGAGCGAGCCGAAGATGCCGATGTCGCGGGGGTGACCGGCGAACATCTCCTTGCCGAGCACGGTGGTGGTCAGCGCTGCTCCGGTACGGTCCGCCAGCTCCACCAGGGCCTCTCGCGCACCGGCGGCGGCCGCACCGTGCCCGGCGAGGACCAGCGGCCGCTTGGCCGAGCCGATCAGCCCCAGCGCGCCGTCCAGCGCCTCGGCCTCCGGAGCCGCCAGAGGACCCGGCGCCACCGGGAGCGCGACCGGCGCCTGCTCGCCCGCCTCCTCCTGCATGAGGTCGATCGGCACATTGAGTACGACGGGCCGCCGCTCGGCCACGATGCGCTGGACGGCCCGGTTCAGGTCCGCGACGAGCGAGGCCGGTCTGTGGACGCGTTCGTAACCCGCGCCCGCCGCGGCCGCGACTGTCGCGATGTCGAAGTGGTGGAAGTGCGTGGGCACCGGTGGCGGATCACCTGTGATCAGCAGGACCTGGCTGTGGCTACGAGCCGCTTCCACAAGCGGGGTCAAGGCGTTGGTGAACGCGGGTCCGTGCGTCACGGACGCCACGCCGATGCCGCCGGACATACGTGCGCGGCCGTCGGCCATGGCGACGGCGCCCGCCTCGTGGGCGACCGCCACGAACCGTCCGCCCGCGTCGGCGAAGGCGGGCAGATAGAGCAGATTGGCGTTGCCCATCAGACCGAAGACGGTATCGACGCCGTGTGCGGCCAGAGCGTCGGCAAGCGCGTGGAAAACCTTCATTGCTGTCCCTCGGTCGGGGCGGGCTGGAGCCAGGCGGGATCGTTCTGGTCGACCGGCGCGCAGGTGGGCGACGGGTCCTCGCGGAGCAGGGAACGCAGGTGGTTGCCGGTGATGAGCACGGTGGTGCCGGCGCAGTCCCAGGCGACGGCCATCCGCCGGGCGAAGACCTGGGGGTGCCGCACCGCGCGGGTCAGGTCGTGCAGCGGGGCCGCGGGCACGCCGACGGCTGCCGCCGCGTCCAGTACGGCTGCGACGGGGCCTTCGGTCTGCGGTGGCGGCCCTTCCGCGTCGACGAGGACCGTGCCGTCCGCCGCCCGGACGAGGTGGGGGACCGGTGCGGGTTCGGCAGTGGACCAGCGGTCCTGGGTGAGCCAGACAGCGCTGTCGAACAGCGCGACGTCGGCGGTGCATCCGTGCCCGGTGCGCAGACGGACGTAGGTGGACACGACGGCGGCGGCAGCGGCCAGGTAGGCACCGAGGACGTCGGCGCTGGACACCGGAGTCCGCAGCCCGGCGCCCGGGCCGCCGACGAGGTGCATGATGCCCGACTCGGCCTGGATCACGGTGTCGACGCTGCGGTCGGCGGCGGCCAGACCATGGCCGGTGACCGTGCAGTGCACGACGCCGTGCCGGGACAGGATCTGATCGGGGGCGAGGCCCTGCGCGGTGAGTGTGTCGGCCGCGAGGTTGGTGAGCACGATGTCGCATCCGGCGAGCAGCCGCTCGAACCCGGCCCGGTCCTCGGCGTCGGCGAGGTCGAGCCGACAGGAGCGTTTGCCCGCGTTGTTGACGTAGTAGAGGTAGCCGACCCCGGCCACCTGCTGGGCGAGCCGCCGGGACCCTTCGCCGTGCGGCGGCTCCACCTTCAGTACGTCGGCGCCGAGTTGGGCCAGCAGCCGGCCCGCGTGCGGTCCGGCCGTGTACGAGCCGAGCTCCAGCAGGCGGACGCCGCGCAGCGGAGGAGTGCCGCGCGCGATCGGCTCCCAGAGGCGGCCCTGCTGGGGCATCGGGCCGTCGGTGACGGCGGGTATGAGGGAGTGCAGAGGGCTGCCCGGCGTACCGGACGGGTCGGTGACCAGGCCGCGCCGCCGGGCGGCGGCCCCGTCGCGCACCTCCTCGGGGGCCGCGACCTGGGCGCACGGGATGCCTGCGGCCCGCAGGGCGGTCACCACGTCCACGGCCCGCTGCCCGGCGGTCCACTTGCCGAGGATCTCGTCGAGCTCGTCGGCGTTGCGGACGCGGGCGGCGGTGTCGGCGAAGCGCGGGTCGTCGGGGAGGTCCCGTCGTCCCATGACCGCGGCCAGCCTGTGCCATATCGGCTCGCCCATCGTGCAGATGACGACGGGGGCGTCCTGGCACGCGTAGCTGTTCCAGGGTGCCGCCATGCCGTGTCGGTTGCCGGTGCGCCGCGGCGGGCGCCCGGCGAGCGCGACGCTCGGAAGCAGGGTGCCCGTCAGGGTGAACAGGCTGTCGAACTCGGCGATGTCCAGGTAGTCCCCGCCGCCTCCGCGCTCGCGGCCGATGAGCCCGGCCGCGACGGCGATCAGGCCGGACAGGGCCGCCGTACGCGACGCCAGGCCCACCACGGAAAGGACCGGTGGTTCCCCTTCGGTGCCGGTCGCCGAGGTCAGGCCCGCCAGCGCCTGCAGGGTCCGCTCGGTGGCCGGGGCGTCACGCAGCGGGCCGGTGAGCCCGAATGCGCTCAGCCGCACAGCGACCAACTCGGGGTTACGATTCAGGAGTTCCGACGCCCCGAGCCCCAGGGCGGCGAGCTGCTCATCGCCCTCCGCGTCGCACACCAGCACATCGGCCGTCTCTAACAGGCGCGATGCCTGGTCCCAACCGGACGCCGACTGCGCGGCGGAGTGCAGCCACCGCTCGAACGGTCCCTTGGAATCGGGTGGTTGGCAGAGCGCTACGACACGGGCCCCGAGGTCCGCAAGCAGTCTTCCCAGCAGCGCTGCTGACGTGCCGCGGCCGGCCATGAGTACGGCGATGCCCTCGAACGGCCCTGCCCTTGTCATGAAATTCCCCCTCGTTCCGCGCACCGGGGCGGGCGTCGGTCGTCACCGCTGATTGGTCGTGGATGTCGGCCGTGATGCGGCCGCCAGGGAAATCACGCCGACGCCGCCCGCAATCGCGGGGGCTCTGGCCGGCAGTCCCGATACGACATTAAAGCGCGCATGATCCGTTCGGCTACGACCGTATCACCGAGTCGGCGAAAAGTCATCGCACGGTCCCCGCTCCGATCCGGCAACTCTGCTCAGGGGGTAAGTGGGAGGGGCCCGTAATGGCCAAAATGAGATTTTACTGAGCTTTACGTTTGCCTGGGTGATCTCTTGACGAGGGGCCCGACGGGCAAGGTAAACCAGTGGTAAATGTCCGAGTTTGTGCCAGTTAGTTCCGTGATTCTGATCACATGATCCCTGGTTGACGGGTGAAATTTGGAGCTGGCAGAGTGATGACGAGCTTCCGTCCGCAAAGTGGTTGAATAACTGTTCCGAAATCTTCGGCAATTCAAAGGAGACTCACGGGGAATGCCCTTATTAGTGTATTGCTGTAGGGTGAAATAATGACGGGTAGTCCTAATTTAGCCCCGTTCCCGCAGCTTCCCGATCCTGTCGCAGGGCAATCTGAACGGCGAGCAGAGCAATCCGAACGGCAAAACGATCCCATCGTTCTCGTCGGCGCCGGACGCCGTGACCGCATGGCGGATGCCGTACGTGCCGCCGTCGCACAGGCGGGCATCGACCCGGCCGTCCTGCGTCACACCCGGACCACCTTGATCACCGCGGCGAGCGCGGGAGCCGCAGGTCGGCTCGCCGCCGCCCTGCGCCTGACCGGGTCCACGATTTCCCTCGACACCCGCGAGGCACCCACACTGCTCGCCCTTCACCTCGCCGCTCAGGCGCTGCGGGCGGGCGACACCTCCTACGCCGTCGTCGGTGCCGAACTCCCCGACGAGACCTGCGCGTTGATCCTGGCCAGGCAGTCCGCGGCAACCGCCGCGGGAGCTGCGTCCCAGGCGATCGTCCGCACCACCACGGCGGACCGCACCACCACGACGGATCACGCCCCTACGCCCGACGACCACGGCAGCCCGGCCCGCGAAGCCCCGCACGCCACCCGCCTGTTGACCGCAGACATCACCCAGGCCCCGGCCGAGGGCTTCCCGGGCCTGCTGGCGACCCTGCACGACGACACACCCCTGCGCTCCACCGCGGTCACCGAGCACGGCAGCGACGCCACCACCGTCCTCGTACTCCTCGACCAGCCCCAGGACGCCGCACCCGCGGCACCGCTCCCCTGGGTGGTCTCGGCCCCCCACACCCGCGCCCTCCGGGCCACGGCCGCGACCCTGGCCGTCCACCTCGACGCCACACCGGCCGCACCCGCCGACGTCGCCCACACCCTGCTCACCACCCGCCCCGACTACCGCCGTGCCGCCGTCGTCGGCGCGGACCGGGCCACCCTCACCGACGGACTGCGCGCACTCGCCACCGGAGCCGACGCGCCCCACCTCGTCCACGGCACCGCCACCGGATCGCCGCGTCTCGTCTTCGTCTTCCCCGGCCAGGGCTCCCAGTGGCCCGGCATGGCCGCCGAACTCCTTGAAACCAGCGAGCCCTTCCAGGACAGCGTGCACGCTTGCGCCGACGCGCTGGCCGAGTTCGTCGACTGGTCGCTCCTCGACGTCCTGCGCCAGGCACCGGACGCGCCGCCCCTGCACCGGGTGGACGTTCTCCAGCCCACCCTGTGGGCGACGATGGTCTCCCTGGCCGCGGTCTGGCGCTCGTACGGAGTGGAACCGGCCGCCGTCGTCGGCCACTGCTACGGAGAGATCGCCGCCGCGCAGGTCGCTGGCGCCCTCGACCCGCGTGACGCCGCCCGCCTGCTCGCCCACCGCAGCCGGGCCTGGCTCCGACTGGTAGGCAAGGGCACGGTCATCTCCGTCGCCACCTCGGGACAGGACATCACCCAACGCATGGCGGCCTGGCCCGACTCCGTCGAACTGGCCGCGCTCAATGGTCCGCGCTCAGTGGCGCTTGCAGGCCCGCCCGACGTCCTGGACGGCATCGTCGCCGACCTAACCGACCAGGGCATCCACGCCAAACGCATCCCTGGCGTGGACACCGTCGGCCACTGCTCCCACGTCGAGGTCCTCCGCGACCACCTGCTGGACGTCCTGCGCCCGGTCTCGCCCCGGTCCTCCGCCGTGCCGTTCTACTCCACCGTCGACGGAGCCGAACGCGACACCACCACGCTGGACACCGACTACTGGTACCTCAACACCCGCAGCCAGGTCCGCTTCCACCAGGCCGTGCGGAACCTGCTCGCCGCCGGGCACCGCTCGTTCGTCGAGGTGAGCCCGCACCCGCTGCTCGGCGCCTCCATCGAGGACACCGCGGCCGAGCTCGGCATCCGCGACGTGGCCGTCGTCGGCACCCTGCGCCGAGGCCAGGGCGGCACCCGCCGGGTCCTCACCTCGGTGGCGGAGGCGTACGTCCACGGCATCGACGTCGACTTCACGCCCGCCTTCACCGGCACGACCCCCAGCCGCATCGACCTTCCGACCGTCGAGGACCATGGCATCGAGGGTCACGGCGCCGACGGCGGCGAGACATGGACCGACCGCGTCAGGGCCCTCCCGGACGAGCAGCGCGACGAGGCACTGGTGGACCTCGTGTGCCGCACCGTCGCCACGGTACTCGAAGCGGACCCGGCCGACACGGCGGACGCCATCGCCCCCGACACGGCGTTCAAGGAGATGGGCCTCGGCTCACTGAGCGCGGTCCGGCTGCGCAACGGCCTCCGCGAGGCCACCGGCGCCCATCTGCCGGCCACCATCGCCTACGACCACCCCACCCCGACCGCTCTGGCCCGCCACCTGGCGATGACCCTGTTCGACGCGACGGGCGCCGCCCCGGTGGTCCCGGCATCGGGCCGCGACCACGAACCGATCGACGCCGAGACCGCTCTGCTGACCGCGCTGGAACGGGCCGACGAGGCCCTGGAACGGCTGCGGACCCCGCACGCCCGCACGCCCCGGCAAGAGACCGACCGGCGGATCGATGAGCTGCTGCAGTCCCTGACCGACAAGGCCAGGCGGATGAGGCAGGCCGACGCCGTCGATGATGTCGATGATTCGGCCACCGACCGGTTCGCCGCAGCCACCGACGACGAGATGTTCGAACTCCTCGAGAGACGTTTCGGCATCTCCTGAGTCGCGCCGACCTCCTGCACTCCGAGTCGCTTCCCCCCACAGTCCCCGAAGGCGGCAACCCATGGCACATGAAGACAAGCTGCGCCACCTCCTCAAGCGTGTCAGTGCTGAACTCGACGACACCCAGCGCCGGGTGCGCGAGATGGAGGAGAGCGAGCGCGAGCCGATCGCGATCGTGGGGATGAGCTGCCGCCTGCCCGGCGGGGTGAACAGCCCGGAGGAGTTCTGGTCGCTGCTGGAGGCCGGGACGGACGCCGTCTCGGAGTTCCCGCAGGACCGTGGCTGGGATGTGGAGAACCTCTACGACCCGGACCCGGACGTCCCCGGGCGGTCGTACGTCCGCGAGGGCGGATTCCTGGACGGGGCAGGGCAGTTCGACGCTGCCTTCTTCGGAATATCCCCGCGTGAGGCGCTCGCGATGGATCCGCAGCAGCGGCTGCTGCTGGAGTGTTCGTGGGAGGCGATCGAGCGGTCGCGGATCGACCCGAAGTCCCTGCACGGCAGCCGGACCGGCGTCTTCGCGGGCTCCAACTGGCAGGACTACAACACCCTGTTGCTGAAGGCCGAAGAGCGGTCCCAGAGCTACCTGGCCACCGGAGCCTCCGGAAGCGTGCTGTCCGGGCGCATCTCCTACACGCTGGGCATGGAAGGTCCCGCGATCACCGTGAACACGGCGTGCTCGTCCTCTCTGGTCGCCATCCACCTGGCGGCCCGTGCCCTGCGGGCGGGGGAGTGCGACCTCGCTCTGGCCGGCGCCGTCACGGTCATGTCCACACCGCAGCTTCCGGTCGCCTTCTCCCGGCAGCGCGGACTCGCCCTCGACGGCCGCTCGAAGGCCTTCGCGGTTTCGGCCGACGGCATGGGCTTCGGCGAGGGCGTGGGCGTGCTG
>NZ_JBHVOC010000042.1:0-39384 GCF_044142145.1 Streptomyces sp. BK79 | reverse complement strand
TTCCCACAGCTTCATCCGGCGCCACAGCAGGAACGTGGGCCCCGGGGAGAGCAGCCAGCGGGTGAGGCGGACGCCCTCCATGTGCTTGTCGGCGGTGATGTCGGCGATCCGGCCGATCGCATGCCGGGCGGCCTCGACACAGACCACGAACAGGACGGGGATCACCCCGTGCATGCCGACGCCGAGGGGATCGGGCCAGGCGGCGGCCCCGTTGAACGCGATCGTCGCCGCCGTCAGCAGCCACGCCGTCTGCCGCAGCAGCGGGAAGGGGATGCGGATCCAGGTCAGCAGCAGGTCCAGCGCCAGCAGCACGCAGATACCCGCGTCGATGCCGATCGGGAAGACGTAGCTGAAGTTCCCGAAGCCCTTCTGCAGCGCCAGTTCCCGCACCGCCGCGTACGATCCCGCGAAGCCGATCCCGGCGATGACGACGGCGCCGAAGACAACCACGCCGATAAGAACGCGATGTACCCGGGTCAGCTGAGGCGCCTTGCCCGTCCCCGCAGCCACGTCCCACTCCCCCATTGTTGAACCTCACGACTGATCAGGTCTCACACTGTCACGATGAGCGACGTGCTGTGACCCCCTGGGGTGCGGTTCCGGAGGGATCGTGTGCGAAAGGTGATCGCCTCGCTTCGGAGAGCTTCCCAGGAGGTAACTGGCGTGGCAGAGGGTTCAGTTGGCGGCCAGGGCTCACGCGGCGCGAAGCTGGCCTTGTGACAGGCCCGGATGGCCGGCGATGGACTTGACCACCTTCGCGTCCACGTCGGTGGCGAGTGCGTCGCGGATGGCGGGTGGCAGATCTCGGCGCTGGGCTATGAGCATCCGTGCGGCTGGATTGGCTGATTGGGCCAGCTTCTCGGCTTCGTCGGGGGATGCGGAGGCGATGCGCGGCAGCAGGGTGGCGCCGATCCTGGTCGTGGCGGCCAGGTGGGTCAGTACGTCGAGTGGTACGAGCGGGTTGTGGGCGAGCCTGCGCCGCACTTCGTGCTCCCGGTCGGTGGCCAGCACGCGGATCAAGGCGTCGTCGATCGACGGATTCTCGGCGAGATCAGCCCGGACACCGGGATTGGGATCCGCGGCGAGCCGAGCGCAGGACTCCGATGGCAGGTCGGGGCGGCCGGCGAGTGCCCAGCGCACCTGCAGCGAGGGGTGGCCGGCGAAGCTGACAACGGCTTCAGCAGGTGTGGACGGATTTCGGATCGCCACCTGCTGTATCTCGTGCCTGGTGGACTCGTGCGAGCCGTCGCAGGAAGCGCCGGGCGGCAGATCGCAGTCCAGTCGCGAGCACTGCGGATCGTGCAGGAACGGCGTCTGTTCACGGTCGCAGACCAGACACCGCTGCGCCGGAGGCAGCCCCTCGCCGGTGAGCAGGGCCGCCAGCACGGCCGGTGGCGTCGCCTCGTTGGCCGCCACCGCGCGACGGACCTCGGCATGCGGATGCGCCGCGAGCCTGCCGGCCGTCTCCGGTGTCGTCCACAGCGCGAGCTCCGCGACCACCTGTACATCCGAGTCAGCGGCCAGCCTCTCCACCACATCAAGCGGAAGACCAGGGCAGGCGGCCAGCCTCACCCGGCGCTCGGCAGCCGGATCCTCCGCGAGGAGACGCGCCCACTCGGGGAGTCCGGCCCGTTCGGCAAGCAGGGCAAGAGCGGCGTCCGGTCGCGTCGCGGGATCGACGTCTGCGGCGGTCAGCAAGCCCGCATACCCGAGCGGCACAGCGCTTTCGTTGACGCGAGAGGCCAACTTCATCGCCTGTGCGTGGCTGAGGTCGGCCCGACGAGCGAGGTCCACAGCGATCTCCGCGTCCGCAACCGCGATCAGCCGGTCGACCAGCTCCGACGGCAGCCTCACGTTGGCGGCAAGTCCACACAGAACAGGGTTCACCAAGGCATCCTGCCTCGAACGTCGCCGGATAGCTTCTGCATTTCGGTGCCCAGATACCCTGCTGGGCGAGTACCGCCGCAGCCGTGATGGGCGGCTCGCCCATGTGGTCTCGCTGGCCGGCCTTCTCCCGATCGCCCGCAACGGCGGGAGCGACAGCCTGTTCCTGGACCTGAACCCGGCGACCCATGGTCAGCTCCATGCTGTCGTGCATGGCATCTCTCACCCGGGATACCTGTCGAAATGGGTCTTCACCGCAGTTGCTGACGACTTCAACGCCTACCTCGACAGCCTCGTTGTCGATCAGGACGTCGCTGAAGACACCTGGGCCGATGTCGTCGACAGTGACTCCACCGACCCTTGGCGGCGGACCGTCGAGGAGTGGCTGGACAAGGAACTGCCGGGCTGCCGTGCTGAGCCGTGGGCAGCGGTCTGAGTTCACCTGGAACACCAAGTTCACCTCAGCCCGCTCCAGCGGCTGGTAGCCGACTTCATCGACGACGAGGACGCCGGGGCGAAGGTAGATGCGGAGTTTTCTGTTGAGACGTCCGGCTGCCTCGGCGACCTTGAGCTGGCGGACCATGTCGTCGAGGGTCGTGAAGTAGACGGGAGAATCCGGCCCGGCAGGCGGCGACCGAGAACGCGACGGCGATGTATGTCTTCCCGACCCCGGGCGGGCCCAGCAAGGCCGCATTGGCCTTGGCCTCGACGAAGGCGAGGGTGGCGAGGTCTTTGATCTTGCGGGGGTCGAGTTCGGGTGTACGGGGAGGCAGAGGGTGTCGTCGGTGTTGCCGCAGCGCCTGGCGCCAGATGCTCGAGATTCCGGCGGCCCTGTTTCCCACCGCTGGGCCGGAGGACGGGACCGATTTTCTCAAGCCCGGAGCGCGGCGAGCACCTGCACAGCATCGGCGAGACCGCCGAGCACGGTCTCGGCGCCCGCGTCCTTCAGCTCGTCCAATGAGGTCTTGCCGGTGGCAACCGCGATCGTCCGCACACCAGCTGCCCGCCCGCCCGCCACGTCTGCTGGGGTGTCTCCGAGGAACACCGCATTGGGCCCGATGACGTCCGCGCGTTCCAGCGCGAGGCGCAGCAGCTCGCGGCGTTCCTCACCGTCTTCCCCGTAAGCGCCCTGGTCAAGCCGGAGGTACGGGTCCAGACCGAACGTAGCCAACTTCACCTCGGCCGCCAGCCGCACGTTGCCGGTCACGACCGACTGCCGCACGCCACGCTCATCGAGCGCAGCGAGAACCGCAGCGGCACCAGGCAGCGCGTGGCCACGCTCACGCAGCTCGGCTGCGCGCCGAACGTGCACCGTGCCAAGCGCATCAGCGAACCGGGTGAACAACTTTTCGTCGAAGTCGAGACCGTGGAGCCGAGCGGTCTCCCGCAGGATGACACGCTCCGTCGACCCCGTGACCGACGCTTGCTCGCGCATCGCGAATCCTGTCACCTCCTCGAATGCGTCGGCCCACAGCTCGCGCCCCAGTCCGCCTGTGGCCATGAGCGTGTGGTCGATGTCCCACAGCACCAGTTCCGGCACCGGCAACTCCTTTCTCCAGAACAGCAGGGTCCCCGTGCATCCGGCACCCTACGCTCGGAAGAAGCAGCGAGGAGCGGACATGGTTGCAGCAGACCTCCCCATCGGGGACCGCATCAGGCACTACCGCGGCGGACGCCGGCAGGACGCAGTCGCTGGGCTGGTCGGTATCAGTCCGGATTACCTGTCGCAGATCGAGCGCGGGCTGAAGGTGCCGTCGGTGCCGATGCTCTACGCCCTTGCCCGGGAGCTGGGGGTACCGGCCGCGGCACTGCTGTCCGAGCAAGCACCCATGGAGGCTGAGTCGACAGATACAGCTGAGGCCGCGGTCGGTCGTGCCTTCCTCGGATACGGTCCGCCCCGCAGTACCGCCCCGGTTCCTGCGGCTGTACTGCGGGGCCGTGTGGAGGCCGCCTGGCGGTCCTGGCAAACGAGCGGCACCCGTTTCACGGAGGCCGCCAAGACGCTGCCCGACCTGGTTTCTGATGTCGAGCATGCCGCCCGGGCCGCCCGCGCCGGTAACGACCCGGCCGAACGGCGAGCCGTGCTACGAGCAGCGGCCGACCTCTACTGTCTGCTTCGGTCATACCTGCGACGCACGGGGCGTGTGGACCTGGCCACCATCGCGGCTGACCGGGCCCAGCGCGCTGCTGAGGACGCCGACGATCCGTTGCGCATCGCCGCCGCCCAGTGGAATCTAGGCCACGTCCTGCTCGCTGCTGGCCAGCCAGCAGAGGCGGAGGAGCTGGCGCTCTGCGCGGCCGAGCAAGTCGCCGCAACGACAATGCCCGAGGTCGAGCGGGCGGCGATGGCTGGCGCCCTCCAACTCGTCGCCGTGGTCGGCGCCGCGCGCCGCCGCCGGTGGTGGGAAGCACGCGAGCGGCTAAAACAACATGCGGCACCTACAGCCCGCCGGGTGCCGGACGACAGCAACGTGGCCTGGACCGCCTTTGGTCCAACGAACGTAGCGTTGCACGCCTTGTCCATCGACATGGAGGCGGGCGAAACCGGCGAGGCCCTGCACACAGCGGACGCCATCGACACCGACGGCCTGCCGTCTGTGGAGCGGGAGTTCACGTTCGGCCTAGAGGTCGCTGCTTGCCACTCTCAGCGCCGCGACGACGCGGCCACGCTGCTGACCTTGCGGGAGCTGGAGACACTCGCACCCGAGGATCTCGCCCGCAACCCGCTTGCCCGCCAACTAGTCCTCACGGTGATCCGTAGGGCACGGACAATGCAGGCACGGCAAGCAGAGAAAATGGCAGAACGGATCGGCCTGGTGTGAGCGAGCCGCTGGGTCACCCGAGCTGACAGTTCGGGTGTGGTTGCACGTTGTTTCCTACGGTCGTTGGTGTGAGACGGATCACCGCGACTGGGGAAGACAGTGACATGCCGATCGAACCGGCGAGCGCGCTGCCGGCGACCGCCACCGCGCGGACGCGCGAGGCATGGCGGCGAGCCTGGCTACGGGCGCTCGAATGCGTTCCACCAGTAGGTTGCGAGCATCTCGCCCGGCCAGGCCGGCTGCCGGACGGCTCCTCGGGGCCCCATCTCCTGAAAATACGGGGCCAGGTCCACGATCGGCGTTCCGTCGACCGCGTCGAGTTCTGTCACCAGGAGATCGCGGCCTTCCACGCTGAGCAACCTCGGATAGCTGACGGCCAGCTGGTTGGGACGCCGGTGATTCCGGTGAACGAAGGTCCCGGTCGCCGGCCACTGCGGGTTGCCTCGGGGGCTGCGGGCGTGGAGTTGCACGTCCTCAGGCTGTGCCAAGTGAAAGCGCCACGTCACCGTCAGATGGGAGAACTCCTCGATGCCCTGCAGCGTTTCGAGGGGGTATGCCTCGTTGAGCCGGATGACCGATTCGACCCCGCCCTGATAGTCGTCCTGAACGCGGGTGTGGCCCCCGACGACCGTTGCGATCGATTCGACCTCGTACGTTGCCATCGGCGCTCGTTCCTCTCCCCTGGAGTCGCGTGTTCAGCAGCCGCCGGCCGCAGCTGCGGACCTGCACTGTGGTCAGCCTATGGCGCGCAGCATCTCCCGCGCTCGGCGGTCCAGGTCGGTGACGTGGCGGCCTCCACGTTGCCGGACGGGCGACAGGTCGCTCAGCATGCGGACGATGACATCGCGGGCGCGGCCGGACTGGACGCCGGCCATGGCATCGAGGGCTTGTGTCCAGGTGCCGCATGCCTCGTCGAGGTGTCCTTGCTGGACCTGGACGGCGCCGAGGTAGCCGAGGGTCACGCTGTGAGTGCGGGCGTATTGCTGCTGGCGGCGGGTAGCGACGCTGCGTTGGAAGTGGGTTTCGGCGTCGAGGGGGTTGCCCAGATCTCGCAGAGCGCAGGCGGTCTCGTGGGCGAGGGAGGCTTCCTGGAAGAAGCCAACGCGGTCGGGCGCATCCTCGTTGTCGGCGCGGGCGAGGTCACGCTCTGCGCGGCTGATCGCCGCGAGGGTGCCAGGGCGGTCGCCGTCGGCCGCCAGGGCGCGGGCGTGGACGATCGAGAGCAGGGCCTTCTCGCGCGAGCTGGCCTGGCCGTAGTGGGTGCGAGCCATGGAAGCGTCGGCCAGGTCGAGGGCCCTGCGGGGGTGCCCGAGGTCGACTGCCTGGTGGGCGAGGGCGCGCAGGATGTGGCCGCCCAGTGGTCCGTCTGCTGCTTCGGCCGCGATGCGTGCGGCGAGGGTGAGGTAGCGCTGGGCGGTGCGGTGCTCGGAGGCATCGAACGCCATCCAGCCAGCGAGGTAGGTCATCTCTGCCACGGCCGAGTACGTGTCCCGGCGGAGTCGTTCCGTTCGGAACCGGCTACCCAGCAGCGGCACCGCTTCGTCGCGAAGATGGCCGGCCAGGGCCGAGCGCCCCGAGGCTCCACCGCGCTGCTGGTCGCGCGCGGAGTAGAAGGCTGTCAGGTTACGGACGTCGCCGATGTCGGCCTGGGTCACCACCCGTGGCGAGGCCGCTGTGCGCGCCGCCGCCGCGGAAGAGGCGGTTGCCCACCACGTGCTGGCGGGCAGAGTGAGGCCGGCGGCCGAGTACGCGGCGGTCGCCAGCAGCTTGCGTCGGTGCATGTCCAGATCGTCGCTTCCCAACTCGGCCAACACGGTCAGAGGGTCGACGCTCCAGTCGGAACTACTGTCGGTCGAGCCTGTCGGCCCGTCTTCCAGCCCGAGGTCAGCGAGAGTGAGGCGTCGGCCGAGCCTGCGGGACAGCGTCTCACGCAGGATAAGAGGCGCTTGTCCGCTGGGTTTCGTGCCCTGGACCCACATGGCGATGTGCGAGCGGGAGACGGCTTCCAGTTCGCGTGCACCGCTCTCCGCGGCAACACGAGCGACTGCGGCGGCTGCTTGGGGCTGGGACCAGCCCGCTTCGCGCAGGAGTGCGGCGAGGGCGACGTTTCGCTCACGGGCCATGGACTGCCCTTCGGTTCCGAAATGATCTTTGACGCCTTTGACGGCCTTGAGCGCCGCGCAGGCATACCCCCCAGCGGGGATTCGCGGTTCGCTCAACGTAGCGGCCGGATTACCAACCTTGCACGTCGGCCGACTGCGGTGCACGGCGTTTCTCAATCAACTTGGCTTGATCTTCACAGGAGTTGTGTCATGCGTCTGTCGCTGTCCCCTCGCCGGGCGTCCTGCCAACGCAGTGGTCAGGGCCGGCGAGCTCTCGGGGAGCCGAGGGTGCGGCGTGACCAGGTGGTGTCCGCAACGGAGACGGTGACACTCGTGCTGGGCGAGGACTCACCGTTACTCGAGACTGCAGCAGATGTGGAGGACCTCGCACTGCGGCTGTGCGGGCACATCCCCCAGCTCGGAGCCCTGACGTCTTCGCAGGAGCCGACCCTGCTCCGTGCGCAGCAACTGTGCTCGGGCGGCCTCCCGGAGGGCTCCCTGCCCAGCCGGGTGTACCTGGTCAAACTCGCCGCAGCGACCCAGGAACTCGTCGCGAAGGTGCGACAGGACGACATCGGAGCGACGCCGCCGGCGCGGAGATGGGAGTGGCGGAAGCCGCAGCCCCACGTCCTGCGCGGTGCGGTCTTCGCCCTCGCTCTCGCCTGCCTGGTGTGGGCCGCTTCGGTGCCTCGGGCATGACCCACACCGGAGCCGTTCTCATCGGCCTGATCCTCCTCCCGACGGCGTGGTTGATGTGCCGCGGCGCTCGCGCGGCTGGCCTTGATCCAGCAGACAGGAGCTCCACGCCACCTCCGACCGAGCCCCCTCATCCCCGTGACCGCCGACTCCTTGGACTTACTGCCCGTCCCCGGCCGCTTCGGCGGCCCTGACGCCTCCCGCGAACCAGCGGGGCTTAACGGAGATCCACACACGATGAAACGCCTTCCGCGTATCGAGCAGTACGGCCTGATCGGCGACATGCAGACCAGTGCCCATGTCTGCGACGACGGCACGATCGACTGGCTGTGCCTGCCCCGCTTCGACTCGCCGGCCGTCTTCGCCGGCCTGCTCGGCACGCAGAAACACGGCAGCTGGCAGATCGCCCCCGCCTCACCTCCTAGCCGACCCGACTCCGGAGCGGTCGCCACACGTCGATACCGCGGTGACTCGCTCGTCCTCGAATCGGTGTGGCGCACCCCAACGGGTTCGGTCCGCATCCTGGACTTCATGCCGCCGCGCGACGGCACCCCGCAGGTGATCCGGATCGCCGAGGGCCTGACCGGCGAAGTGGAGATGGTCTCGGCCATGCGCCCTCGGCCGGGATACGGCAGCGTCAGCCCGTGGATCCACGAGGTCGGTGGGCGCATGGTCGCGGAGGCCGGCGCGGACGCTCTGTGGCTCGACACCTGCGTCCCGCAGATAGAGAAGGACGGCGTCGTCGTCAGTGCCTTCGTCGTCAGCGCCGGGCAGAGTGTGGCGTTCGTGCTCAGCTGGTGCCCGTCCCACACAACTGCACCGGACGTTCCCGATCCGGAGGCCGCGCTCTCCGAGACGCTCGTCTTCTGGCAGGACTGGGTGCAGGAGTGCGCCTACGAAGGGCCCCACCGCGAGGCCGTGGTCCGGTCCTCGATCACGCTGAAGGCCATGACCTACGGGCCGAGCGGCGGGATCGTCGCGGCACCGACCACGTCGCTGCCCGAGGAGATCGGCGGCGACCGGAACTGGGACTACCGCTTCACCTGGCTGCGCGACGCCTCCACCACCTTGGCCGCGCTGCTGGGGACCGGGTACCGGCAGGAGGCGCAGGCATGGCGGCGATGGCTCCTGCGCGCCGTGGCCGGCGACCCGGAGAACCTGCAGATCATGTACGGAATCACCGGAGAGCGTGACCTGCGGGAGCGGGAGCTTCCCTGGCTGCCCGGGTACGAGGGTTCGGTCCCGGTACGGGTCGGGAACGGGGCGGCGGATCAGCTGCAGCTTGACGTGTACGGCGAGGTGATCGACACCCTGTACCTCGCGCACCAGAGCGGAGTCGCTCACTGCGCCGACACCGCGGTCCTGCACCAGCGGCTCATCGAGCACCTGGCAGAGCGCTGGCGGGAGCCCGACGAGGGCATCTGGGAGATCCGCGGGGCTCGCCGGCACTTCGTTCATTCCAAGGTGATGGCCTGGGTGGCGGTCGACCGCACCATCCGCCTGGCCGAGGCCGGTGCCCTCGACATGGACGTGGCCCCGCTGGTCGAGCTGCGGGCGGTGATCCACCGGGAGGTCTGTGACAAGGGCTTCGACCCGGTGCGCAACACCTTCACCCAGTCCTACGGCTCAAAGGAACTGGACGCCGCCACGCTGCTCATCCCCCGCACCGGCTTCCTGCCGCCCGACGACCCGCGCGTCATCGGCACCGTGGATGCGGTACGTCGTGAACTGTCCACGGACGACGGGCTCGTGTACCGGTACCCGACCTGCGGTGAGGACGTCGGGGTGGACGGCTTGACCGGCGACGAGGGCGCCTTCTTCCTGTGCAACTTCTGGCTCGTCGACGGCCTCGCCCTGACCGGCTGCCTCGATGAGGCGCGCGCCTTGTTCGAACGCCTCCTGGCTCTGCGCAACGACCTCGGGCTCCTGGCGGAGGAGTACGACCCCGTCCAGCAGCGCCATCTCGGGAACTTCCCGCAGGCGTTCAGCCACATGGGTCTGATCCAGAGCGCTTTGCTCCTTCAGCAGATGGCGACGCAGTCGTCCCCCCGCCACGGCTCGGTCGCGGTTCCGGCGCTCCGCTCGACCTCCCGCAGCACGCGCCAGTCCACCGCCGACCTGACGCCGCAGCACGCCTAGCCACCCCACCCCCTGACGAGGATTCCCATGTCTGACAGCGCCTTCCCGGCACGGCCGGCCGCTACCGGCCACCGCAGACGGCGGCCCCCGGTCGACGCGACCACGCTGTACCTCGCCCGTCGCGCCGTGGCACTGCCCCTGGTGCTCCTTGCCGCGTTGCTGCTCGCCTCTTTCGCTCTCCGGTCGGGGTCCGTCGTAGGCCTCGGCTGGGTCCTGGCCGGCCTGGTCTGCGGACTGGCGGGGGTCGTCGCGGTGGCGGCACACGGAGCGCGCACCGTCGCCGGCGCCGTGCAGTCGGCAGTGGCGGAGTCCCAGGCGGCAGCGCTGACAGCGGTCACGGGAGCAGCGGCAGCCGTTGAGAAGTCGGTGCAGTGGTCGGCGGACGAGCTGTGCCGCGGAAAACGTCCAGCGTTGCCGGACCCGCACACCGCGCAGTCGCCCACTCCGAACGCCGGGATCGACAACGCGCTGAGTGCCCTCCAGGCGCAGGCCATCATGTCGCTGATCCGCGTGCACGACGAGTCCCAGTCCGTGGTCCTCCTGGAGGTGCTGCGCCGCCTGGCCATGCGCGAGCACGCCCTGGTCAGCAAGGCACTCCAGGCACTGAGCCAGTTGGAGATGCTGACCGACGACCCGGAGCTGCTGGCGAAGATCTTCGAGATCGATCACCTTGTGACGCGGATGCGCCGCCAGGTCGAGAGCACGGCGGTCCTGGGCGGACAGTCCCTGCGCAGCGTGCGCCGGCCCGTTCCCGTTACGACGGCCCTGCGGGGCGCTGTCTCCGAGGTCGTGCAGTATCCGCGGGTGGCCGTCGCGGCCGGATCCGTCGGTGCCGAGCTGGGTCTGCCCGGCCATGTGGGCCCGGACCTGACGCACCTGCTGGCCGAGCTGATCGAGAACGCCTGCGAGTGCTCCGATCCAGACACGCGGGTGATGGTGCGCGCGCAGCGGGTGCCACACGGGCTGGCCATCGAGGTCGAGGACCGCGCCATCCCCATGCACCCGCAGACGCGGGCACAGATGAACCACCTGCTCAAGGCCCCCGACAAGGTCGACGTCAGCGGCCAGGTCCGGGCCGGACAGCTCGGCCTGCTGGTCGCCGCGAAGATCGCCCAGTCACACGGGTTGTCCGTCCTCCTGCAGGAGAACGCGACGGGAGGCACCACCGCCCTGGTCGTCATACCGGCACGGCTCCTGGTAGCCATTCCATCGGTCGAGGACGCGGGCGCGCTGCCGCCCGAGGAAGCTCGCATCTCCGGGCGGCAGCCGCAACAGGTGGCCGCGACTCCTGCCGCCCCGAGGGCGGGCGAGGCCACACGCCCCGACATCGCTGGGGCACCGACCGCAAAGGCAGGTCAGTGGGCCGACGCGCCCGCTCTGCCCACGCGCACACGCCGGACGGAATCCTTCCGTCCGCCACAGGAGCGGGAGCAAGCCCCCGTGTCCGCGGCAACGCCCGGGCTCGCAGCCGCCTTCCGCAACGGCCTCCAGGCCGGCGGCACCGCCAGTCCCCCTCCCGCCTCGACAGAACAACACCCCACCCCGTGACCCGTCCTCCCGCGTTCCCGGTGGCCCAGTACACCCACTGGCCCTTCCCCCTTCTGGAGCGATCCCTATGAGCACCCACCCGGCGATGAGCAACGTGACCGGCGACACGCCCGTGTCCGCGACGACGACAAGCGGACAGCGGGACAGCATGGTCTGGCTGCTGCGTCAGTTCGCCTCCGAGACGCCGGGCGTCACGCACGCCGTCTTGATCTCGCGCGACGGACTGCGGCTGCTGGACAGCGACGTCGACAAGGACTGGGCGGACGAACTGTCGGCCGCCTTCAGCGGCGTTGCCTCCCTCGCGGCGAACATCACCGGCCCCAGCCGGAAGAAGAGGCCGGCACGGCAGGTCATCATCGAGCGAGACGACTGCCTGTTCTTCGTCCAAAGCGCCGGGCGCAGCGCGGCCTTCGACAACCACCCCGGCAACGAACGCGGTGAGGTGGACACGATCCTCGCCGTCATCGCCGCCCGGGACGCCGACGCGGGCACCGTCGGGTTCGAGATGGGCCGCCTGGTCCAGAAGTTTGCCCCGTACATGCTGATCCCCGTCCGTGTCGGCACGGGCGGAGAGGTCCGGTGACCACGTACGGTCGCGCGGCCGAGGAGTCGGCGTTCGTGCGGACCTACACGCTGACGCGCGGGCGTACCAAGCCACGGCACCTGCTCGCTCTGGAAACCGTCCTGGAGGCCGGACCGGGAAGGCCCGGCCCGGCGCAGGCCGAGGAGTGCCAGGAGATTCTCGCATTGTGCCGGGAGCGCCGACGGTCGGTGGTCGAACTGGCGGGCCGACTCGGCCGGCCCGTCACCGCCGTCAAGATCCTCGTCTCCGACCTCCTGGACGCCGACGCCCTGGCCGTTCCCCTGACCCACCCCTACGCCGATACGGGCGAGGGATCTGGTCCATCTACCCAACTGCTGGCAGCCCTTTCCGCGGGCCTGAAGAGGAAGTGGCCTGATGCCGTCGCCTATCCCCAGGCCGGATGACCCGACCACGGTTCCGCCGCACCCGCAGGCCGGTGCTCCGACCGTGCTGAAGATCGTGATCGCCGGGGGCTTCGGCGCGGGCAAGACCACCGCCGTGGGCGCCGTCAGCGAGATCACACCGCTGCGCACGGAGGAGTACCTGACCGAGGCGAGCGCAGATGTCGACAGCCTGGCGGGCCTGGCGTCCAAGCGGACCACCACGGTCGCCTTCGACTTCGGCCGCCTGAGCCTGCCCGACGCGCCGATGCCTCTGGAGCTGTTCCTGTTCGGCACGCCGGGCCAGGACCGGTTTGTCGACCTCTGGTATGACCTTTCCCGCGGCGCCGTCGGCGCGGTCGTCCTGGTCGACACCCGCCGTCTGGAGAGCAGCTTCACCCCCGTCAGCTTCTTCGAAGACATCCGCCTGCCCTTCGTCGTCGCCGTCAACCAGTTCGACGGCGCGCACCGCTACCACCCCGAGCAGGTCCGCACCGCCCTCAAACTCCCCGCCGCCGTACCGGTGGTCACCTGCGACGCCCGCAGCTCGACACACGTCGCCGGCGTTCTGCTGACCCTCGTCGACCACGCCGTGAACAACGCCGCCACGAGCCGCGCTGGTCACGCCCCTTCCACGACCCTCCAGGACGCCTGATGTCACAGCACCCCAGCGACCCCTACCGCACGCCGCACGCCGCCCCGCCCGCACGGTCCCTGCCGCGACGCGACGCGCGGGACGCCGCCCGCGGCCCGTTCACGCCGCCCGCCACAGCCCTCACCAGCCAGCCGCCCCAGCAGTCGCTGGAGCTGGCGCAGCGTTACGAGCTGCTCAACCGCTTGGGCGTGCCCCCGGTAGCCAACGAGGACTTCGACGAGCTGGCCCGCGACATGGCTGAGCAGGCCGGGTTCCTGTACGGCTTCGTCAACCTGTTCCTGGAGGAGCAGACCTTCGTCGGGCTGCACCAGCCGCCCGCGGACAGCGGGTACGTGATCGTCGGCCGCACCATGAGCCGGGACCACGGCTGGTGCCCGGAGGTCATGGCCCGCAGAAAGGCCCTCCCGCTACACGATGTACACGCCAGCCCGCGTTTCAGCGGCAACGCGGTGGTCGACGCCGTCGGGATCCGCTCCTACTTCGGCGCCCCGCTCATCCACGACAGCGGCACTGTGCTGGGAACGGTGTGCGTCATCGACCCCGAGAAGCGGCCTCTGAGCGAGGCCCGACGGATCAGGGACATCACCATCAACACCGGCGCGCGGGTGATGGACCACATGTCCCGGGCCCCCGTCCGCTAGACCGTTCCCCCCCACCCGGGAGCCGTAGGCGATCCCCGGCCGCTCCGCATTGCGACCTTCATCCAGGGAGAAGGAGACCATGTCCGCCACACCCACCACGCCTCCACCGGCGCTGCGTCCCTACCTCACCGCCCGCCACGACATGCTGTGGCAGGAGGCGGACGCCTTCGCCGCCGAGCACGTCGCTCCGCGCGTGGCGCGGATGGAGGCCGCCCCGGGCAGGGTGGAGCGCAAGGTCGCCGACCTGATGGCCGCCCGGGGCTGGTTCGCCGTCACCGTACCGGCCGTCTTCGGCGGGCTGGGCGCCGGGCACGTGGCCAAGACCATCCTGGTCAACCGCATCGCGCGGGTCTCGGCGGCTGCCGCGGCCATCCTGCAGGCGACCTTGATTCCCGTGGGCGCCCTGCTGCACTTCGCCACCTACGAGCAGAAGGGCCGCTGGTTGCCCGGGGTCGCGGACGGTTCGCTGCTGTTGTCGATCGCCGTGACCGAACCGCTGGCCGGCGGACACATCGGCGGCATCGAAACCACTGCCGAGCGCGCCGGCGACCAGTGGGTGATTACCGGCAGCAAGATCCATATCGGCAACAGTCACCTCGCCGGAGCCCACCTCGTCGTCGCCCGCACCGCCGCGGCCGCAGTGAGCACCTCCCAGGCGCTGACCGCGTTCATGGTCGAAGCCGACCGCCCCGGGCTTTCCGTCCCCGACCACCGTGTCGGCCTCGGTCTGCACGGCTTCTCCGCCGGCCGCCTCGACCTCGACCACGTCCGCGTCCCCGAGGACAACGTGGTCGGAGAGGTCGGCCAGGGACTGGCCGTGGCCCAGAGCAGCAGCATCCTCTACGGCCGCCCCAACCTGGCCGCCGTCAGTCTCGGTATCCACGAAGCGGTCGTGGACACCACCACCAGCCGGCTCAAGACCCGTGCCCGCTACCGGGGCGCTCTGTCCGATCTGCCTGTCCTGCGGGACCGCGTCGGCGGTATGGAGGCCCGCCTGCGCGCCGCCCGGATACTCGCCTACCAGGCCGTGCACCTCCTCGATCAGGGCCTGCCCTGCGACGCCGACCTGATCAACTCGAAATTCCTCGGCCACCAGTGGGCTATGCAGTCAGCCCAGGACGCCATGGAACTGCACGGCGCCCACGCCCTCGACGGCGACTACGTCCTCCAGCGTCTGTGGCGCGACATCCAGCACACCTACCCGCCCGCTGGCACCGGCGAAGTCCAGCGGATTCGCCTGGCCGAAGCCGCCTTCGGAGAGGACCACATCCAGTGGTCCGAACACCTCGCCGCCGATGCCGCCTGGGCACGCCCCGACCCGACCGCCGCAGCCCCCGTGCGCGGCACCCCGTGACTCCCCACCGCCGCGCACGGGCCCGTGCCGCCGGCCCCGTCCCCCGCGGGGACCGGCGGCACCCCTCCCAGTAGCCACCCACCCAGCCGAGGAAGAGAAACCGTGACCCCGCCCGTGACGACCAGCGCACCGATCACACCCTTGACGCCGATCTTGCAGCGCGTCGCCCAGCACCTTGCCAACGGCCTCACGACCCGAGAGATCGCCACGCAGACCGTCCTGTCACCCGTGACCGTTCGCCAGTACCTTCGCGACATCCGCGAGAGCCCGCACTGCCCGCCCCGCTGCAAGCCCCCGGTGATCGTGCACCGCCTGTTCACCACCCAGCAGGTGGCCTCACCCACGGCCGACAGGCCGGCACCGACGCTCAGCCCGGACCAACGGCTGCTGCTCCGAGCTCTCGCCGAGCACAGCGACCCCCGCGACATCGCCGTCGCCGCCAAGCTCGCCCCCGCCGACCAGCGCGCCGCACTCGACCAACTCCTCGCCGACACAGGCGCGCGGGACACCACCCACCTGGTGATCCTTGCCCACGGCTGGAAGCTGCTGCCGACCGATCCGACGGCGCGGAGCGGAGCGAGCCAGTGAGAAAGCCCCCCACTCCCCTGGCCCGCGAGAAGCCTCCGGCTGCGGCACCGTTCGCCTCAGAGCCTCTGGGCGCCGTTTACGCGGTGCGCATGTTACGTACGGACGCCGAGCGCGCGGAAGCCGCTGCTCTCGTGCAGGACCGGCAGCGCTGGCTCACCCTGCGCGGCCTCCCCGTGCCCGCCCAAGCCGACGTGCCAGCCATGTTCCGCGACCCGCACACGAACTCGGCCGGTCTGTTCGAGGACGGAAAGCTGCTCGCCTGCATGGTCCCCGCGCACGACCCCGGACTCAGCTGGGGCGAAGGCCCCTGCCTCCGCCTGGGACGCGTCCACACCCTGCCCGAGCAGCCCGACGACATCACCCGGCTGATCACCCTGTGGGCCTCCGACCTCGCCGCCCGACTCGACCTTCCGCTCGTACGGGCCGAAATCCTGGCCCGCCACGCCCTCCAAGCCGAACCCATCGCCGCCCTGCTGCGTCGGCTCACCGACATGGGCTGGGACGTGCGGGGTTCCGGCCCGGGACGGGAGGGGGACCGCGTCGCCCGCCTCGATCTGACTGCCGAGCACCGCCCCGGACTCAGCGCACTGATCAGCTGCCAAGCCCACGCTCCTCATCTGGCCGCGGACAATCGGAGCACCGCGTGACAACCATCGAGCCACAGCGACCCGACATCGCCCGCGAGCTGATCGCCCGCGCACAGGCATCGGCCGCGCACCGGGCCAAGCGCGTGCGCGACCAGCTCGACGCGGTCCAACTCGGGCAGGGCCGGCACACCGACCACGCCAACACCAACGTGCTGCGCCGCATCCTGGCCGAGCACGACTGGCCAGGCCACCGCCTCGTCGGCGTCTCCGGCGCACGGGCCGCCTGGCGTATCGCCCTGCACAGCGACGACGATCCAGGCTTCCAGCGCGCCGCCACCAGACTGCTGGAACGAGCGGTCCAGTCCAACGACGCGCTCGTCCACCACTGGGCACACCTGCACGACCGCACCCTCATCAACACCGGCCAGGACCAGGAGTACGGCACCCAGCTCCTGCTGAGCGCCGACGGGATCGAGCTGTGCCCGCTGCGTGCGCCGGAGACCGTCGACGCACGCAGGGCGACCGTGGGCCTGCCGCCGCTTGCCACCGCTCTCAAGGCGGTGCGCCGCCGCTACACCCCGGACCACTCTGCCGATGAAAACCCGACCGTCGTCCTCGCGAGGGCCGCGTGAACACGCGACCCCCAGGTTCTCCACCAGTCGGCCTGCCGACCGCGACTCCGTCCTGCGAAAGGATCGTTAAGCGATGAAGCTCACCACCGCCGTCCTCGCAGCCAGTGCTGCCCTCTCATTCACCACCGCCATGGTCGGAGCCGCCCGGCTCAGGCAGGACGCGCGGCACCAGGCCGAGCGGCACGAAACGCTCCTGGCGGGCAACCAGCTCGACTGGCTGAACCGGGTGTCCACCAACGCCGACCTCGCCGAGCTGTGGAAGCCCGAGGATATGAAGGCCGAGGAGTACATGCAGCTCATGTCGGCCAACCGACTTATCTGCGCCCTCAGCTTCCGACACTGCCTCGGCCGCGTCCGTGACGGACATCTGCCGTTCTACGCAGAGATGGTCATGTGCAGCGACGTCTGCCGGCGCTACTGGCAGCGCTTCGGCGACCTCCGTGCTCAGGAGGCCGAGGGCGACGAGCGGGCCGAGCACTTCACCCGGGTGCTGGTCCAGGCCGCGAAGACCCGCCCCCTGGCACAGCCCTCGGCCGCCTGAGGAGGCCGTTGCCTCATCCCGCCCGAGCCAGACCCTCACTCTTGGGAGGAAACCAATGGACTTCGCTGCCGTTCCACTGCCATCCGGTGTTTTCACCATCGGTAAGAAGTTCAGCTTCGAGGCCGGCCACCGGCTTCCTGGACTGCCGCACGAGCACAAGTGCTCGCACCAGCACGGGCACAGCTACGAGGTTGAGGTCATCCTCACCGCTCCCGCGTTGGAGGGGCCCGGCTTCGTCACGGACTTCGGTGTGCTCGCTCCGTTCAAGGCGTTCCTGGAGGCCGAGCTAGACCACCACAACCTGCACGAGGTTCTGCCCTTTGAGCCCACCTCGGAGCGCTTGGCCCAGTTCCTGGCCGGCTGGTTCACCCAGAACCTCCAGTCGGCGATTCCCGGCCGCCTTGTCGCGGTCCTGGTCCGCGAGACCGCGAGCAGCTGGGCCCGCTTCGACGCGGAGGGGCAATGACGACGACAATGCGGCTGGGACCCGAGCCGGAGGCAGCCGAGGGCGATGTCCTGATCGTCGCGGAGTGCTTCGGTACAGAGGTGCCGACGTTTCAGGGCGAGGGGCCGAGCTGCGGGCACCCTGCCCTGTTCATCCGCCTGTCCAGGTGCAATCTGACCTGCACGAAGTGCGACACGAAGTACACCTGGGACTGGTCCCGGTTCGACCAGCGCAAGGAGTCGACAAAGCGGTCCGTGGCGGACCTGGTGGCCTGGGCCGCGTCTTCACCGGTCGAGCTGGTCGTGATCACTGGCGGTGAACCGATGATCCAACAGGCGCGACTGGTGCCTCTCGTCCGGGGGCTGCTGGCCTCTGGCAAGCGGGTCGAGTTCGAGACGAACGGCACCATCGCGCCCGTTCCCGAGCTGGTGGCCGACGGGGTCCGTTTCAACGTCTCGCCCAAGCTTGCCAGCTTCGGCGTGAAGGAGACCAAGAGCATCGTGCCCGCCGCGTTGGAGGCGTTCGTGGGGTCCGGGCAGGCGGTGTTCAAGTTCGTCGCTTCGACGCTGGCCGACCTCGACCGGATCGCCGAACTGGCCGACGCCCACCGGCTGGCGCCGGTTTGGGTGATGCCGGAGGGCACTACCCCCGAGGTGATCACCGCGACCACACGGGTCCTCGCGGACGGGGTCGCGGCCCGGCACTGGTACTTCACCACCCGCCTTCACGTGTTGGCCTTCGCGGACACTCGGGGCCGCTGACCGCACGCGACTCCACGCCCCATCCGTTCCCCAGTCCCCGGAAACGAGAGACGCCCATGACGACCTCTATTGCCAGCCCTGCGGTGGCGCCGACGGCTGCCGTCGCAGGGCCCGCTGCAGTCATCGACACCGGCCGGGTCGCCGGCTTGATCCATCAGCTGTTGGTCGAGCTGGGTGAGGACCCCGCCCGCGAGGGGCTGTCCGGCACCCCGGGCCGCGTCGCGGCCTGGTGGAACGCCTTCCTGTCCCCGGACGGCGCCTCAACGGCCACCTCCTTCACCGAGTCCCAGCTGGGAGGTCAGCTGGTCATCGTGGGCGGCATGAGCGTGTGGTCGCTCTGCGAGCACCACATGCTGCCCATGAACCTGCAGGTCACGGCCGGATACGTGCCGGACGGAGAGGTAGTGGGCCTGTCGAAGTTCGGGCGGATCGCCCAGCACTTCGCCGGCCGACTGCAGGTCCAGGAGCGCTTCACCCGCCAGGTCGCCGAATACCTCAACGGCGTGATCGGACACGAGGACGTCGCCGTGGCCGTGCGCGGCGTGCACCTGTGCATGGGCATGCGGGGGGTGCGGATGGAGGAGGCTCGCACCACCACGGTGCACTCGGGCGGGCGCTTCGGTACCGACCCCGTCCTTTCCCAGCGGTTCATCACCCTCACCACCGGCATGTGGAGGGCGCCGTGATCACCACCACGGGCATCGACTTCTCCGTCATCGCCCCGCCCGCCTACCTGAAAGACTTCGTCGCCCAGGAGCCGGCCCGCATCCACCACGTGGCCGCCCAGCGCGTGCTGTCCGACGAGAGCTATCGGGCCTTCTTCGCTCGCGAGGCCAAGCGCGGCGCCGAGATCATCGTCGACAACGGGCTCTTCGACCTCGGCTACGCCCTGCCGGCGGAGCGCCTCGTCGAGGCCGCGCTGGCGGTGTCCGCGAAGGAGATCATCCTGCCGGACGTCATGCGGGACGGGGCCGCGACCTTGAAGGCGAGCGAGAAGGCCGCGCGAGAGATCCGAGAGCTGTCCGGCGATGCATTCCGGCTGTGTGCGGTGCTGCACGCCGCGGACGACGACGAGTGGCTGCGCACCTACGACGCCTTCGTGACCAGCGACTGGGCAGGGGCCATCGCCCTGCCGGCCTCACGTCGACCGGATCCCGACGAGCAGTTGTGCCGCACCCGCTGGTTGGCGACGGCCTACCTGCAGGACCACGGCCTGGTCGACGATCTGCTCGTCTACCGGCTGCTCGGTCTGGGCCGGACCGGGCACCTGGAGCTGATCGAACAGCAGGAGCACGAGTGGATCTCCTCCGTGGACGGCGCAGCCCCGGTCATCCTCGGCGCGATGGGCGTCGCCCTGCTGCCCGAAGGCCCGTACGAGAAGCCCTCCACGCCCCGCATCGAGAAGCTCGGCCCGATCCCCGAAGACCGGTTCGACCTCATCCGGAAGAACATCTCCGTCGTTCGCGCGGCGGCCGGCAGCACCGTGACGATCGCCGAGGAGCACCGATGACGCCCTTACTCGCCGACCCGACCCCCGGGCTCCTGCGCGCCGCCCCGATCGAGCCAGCCGGGCACACCATGACCCACGCGAGGCTCCTGCGCTACCTGGAGATCAAGGTCCACCACCTCATCCAGGACCAGGACTGGGACAGCATCCGCATCATCGGCGGCTACGACCGCACGGCGGTGATCTCCCGGTACGAGAAGACCGGGAAACTGTTCAACATCGAACGGCCCACCGCGGAAGTCCACGGCCGTGACCTCGTCGTCAAGGCGTTCCCCGGAGCCGACTACGTCCAGCACTACGCCCTGATCATCGCCACATACCTGGCCATGACCGGCCGCCCCGCCGACACCGTCACCTATCAGCCGCCCGATCAGGAGAAGTGCCGCACAGCGCTCAACACACTCGACCTGCAGCTGGACGGCGACCTGGTGATCGTCGGCTGGGGCCTTCAGTACCTCGCGCCCGCAAACGGAGTGTGGACCCGCGGGCCCGGCTACGCCTGGCAGCGCGCCGAAGTCGCCGGCCGTCGCGTGGTCTACCTCGGGTTCCTCCACAGCATCTGGGGAGACGTGGCCGGACGGGTCGTCGCGCGCCTTGCCGAACTCGGCGCACGCGATGTCGTCTACGTCGGCAAGGTCGGCTCGCTGACCCCTGGCATCGAACCGAACACCTGGCTGGCGACCGGCAACACCAGCCTGGTACGCGGGGCGATGGTGAGCTGGGACGACTTCTTCGGCAACTATGCCGCGGCCCACGACGGGGTGCGCAGCGGCCTGCACGTCTCCTCCCCGTCGATCCTGCTGGAGAACCGCGACTGGCTGGACCAGCACACCGCCTCGTACGCCTTCGTCGACCCGGAGATCGGCCCCATGGGGGCGGCGGCGCGCCAGGCGGGGATCAGATTCGGTTACCTCCACGTCATTTCCAACAACCTCGCCACCCACTATCCCGCCGACCTGTCCAATGAGCGTCACAGCGACGTCCTGCGCCAGCGCGCCGTCCTGGTGGACCGCATCCGCACCATCATCACCGGCCGCCTGACCGCCAGCCCGACCCACACCCTGGGAGAATCCCGATGACGGCGAACGCGCTGACTACCACGGCAGCCGGGAAGCTGATCACTTTCGTCGGCGGTGACGGGGCCGGCAAGTCCACCCTCGCCGCCCGCCTGCACCAGGCCCTCAACGACGCCGGCCACTCGGCAGTCCTCATCGGCAAGCACAGCACCGCCGTCCCCCAGGACCCGGAGCTGTCCGCCTACCTCGACCGCCTCAACGAGCTGGTCTACCGACGCGACGCCCGCGTCGCCCAGGCATGCGGCGACCACTACTGGCTGCTGGCCCTGGCCTCCTGGTACACCCTGCAGGACCGGCTCGTCATCCAGCCGGCCCTCGCTGCCGGTACCCACGTGATCCTCGACAACGCGCACCACAAGATCCTCGCCCGGTACGCCGTCAACCCCCAGGTCTCCCCTCGCCTATGCGAGCAGGTCTTCGCGCATCTGACGAAGCCGGACCTCGTGCTGTTCCTGAACATCGATGCCCGCGAGGCCCTCGCCCGAAAGGGCTCGTTCACTTCCCTGGAGGCCGGCCACGCCGGCGGCGGTGACGAGGACTTCATCCGCTACCAGGACACCGTTCTGGACCAGATGCGCGAGCAGGCCCAGCGAGGCGCCTGGCTGACGCTGGACGTCGCCCAGTTGGACCACGACCAGGTCTTCAAGGCCGCGTGCGGTGCCCTGGCCGACCGACTGCACCTGACCGTCTGACCCGGCCCTCTCTCCCTCCGATCGACAAGGAACGCACCATGGACCAGGACCTGCCCGCCAGCGGGACTTTTGTCTGTCACGGCATCACCTGGGCGAGCGGAGACCCCCGTCTTCTGCTCGCCCCCGTGACCGGCGGACCGCTTGTCTACACCCCGGTCATGGGCAGGCGCCTGGGTTACCAGGTGAGCGGTACCGGCCGGTGGTGCACCGGCCGGTACCGGTTCGCCGACCGCGTCCGCGTCGAGGCCCTCGCCTGTCCTGACCGGGCCCCGGCCGAGGCTGGTGGCCAGTGCGCGGCCTGCGCCGGCCGGGACGACTTCCGCTTCGCCCACCGGTTCCACTCGGGCGGGCACGTTCCCGACGCCCTGGCCGTGTACATGGCCCAGGCGCACTGGCTGTACCTGGCGACGTTCGCCGACGGCACCACCAAGATCGGCACCGCGGCCGAACCCCGTAAGCGGTCCCGTCTCGACGAACAGGGTGCCCTGATCGCTACCTACCTCGCCCGGAGTGCTGACGGCCACGCCGTGCGGTTCCTGGAGGATGCCCTCACCCGCCACCTCGGCCTGACACAGACCGTGCGGGCCGCGGCCAAGCTGACAGCTCTGGCCGAGCTGCGCGACCTCACCCCAGCCCGCGACGCCCACCAGCAGCACCTCGACCGCGCCGCCGAGGCCCTGAGCAACCTGAACGTCCCCGCCACGCCGGAGCCGTGGACGCCGCCCGGCGAAGGCGATCTCCTGCGGGCGTCGGGCACCGGACGCGCCTTGTACCCGCACGACCCACGCTCCGGTGAGCACGGGTGGACGGTGCTTTCCTGCCTTGGCTCCCAGGTCCTCATCGCCCTTGACTGCGACGATGAACAACTGCCCTACCTGCTCGACCTGGGCACCCTCAAGGGCCGGCGCATCGCCCTGGGCGCACAGTTCTCTTCGCCGCCCGCCGCCGTACAGTCCGCACTCTTTTGACCCTGTCCGAATGCCCGGCCTGCACTACCCGGGCCGCCCCTGAATAGTGAGGCCATAGGAACATGGCACCCCAGGACGCGATCCTCGGATGGGACGAGGACACCAACGCCGAGGCGTACTTCGCCTTCACCCAGGCTCATCCCATGTACGACGCGACCAGCCGCGACCTGGCCCGACGGGCCCCTCTGGCCAACGCCAGCCTGGTGGTCGACCTGTGCGGCGGAGCGGGCGCGACCGCCCGTGCGATTCTCGACCTGATCCCGTCCCGAGCCCGTCTCGTCTCCGTCGACAACGCCGCCGCGATGCAGCGAGTCGGCCGCCGCGCCCTCACCGACGGCCGCCTGACCTGGATCACTGCTCCGGCCGAGCGGCTCGCCGACCACTTCCACGCCGCCAGCGTCGATGCCGTGGTGTGCAACTC
This sequence comes from Streptomyces sp. BK79, assembly GCF_044142145.1. Lineage (NCBI taxonomy): Bacteria > Bacillati > Actinomycetota > Actinomycetes > Kitasatosporales > Streptomycetaceae > Streptomyces > Streptomyces sp. BK79. The sequence continues at coordinate 16,362 of NZ_JBHVOC010000042.1, read as the reverse complement.
CGCTGTCTGGAAGACAGATACCAGCGCCGTGTTCGCCGCCGTCTCCCGGATCCTGCGCCCAGGCGGGCACTTCGTCTTCAACATCGGCGGCGGCTTCGCCGGCGTGCGGCACCCCGATGAACTGTCCGCCCGCAGCGGGCCTTCCCTCAACGCCCTCATCCGCCAAGTCGTCGCTGATGCCCACGGATACACCCCGTCGCCGAAGGAGGCGGGCAGACCCCCGAAGCTGCCGCTGGCGACAGTCACCAAGCAGTTGACAGCAGCCGGACTGAAGGTCGTCGACACGGAGGTCACCGCCCAGCACGGCACCATGGCCGAGAAGAAGGCGTGGCTGGCCGTCCCCCTCTTCTCGCAGCCCGAAGGCGATTTCACTTACGCCCAGCGGATGCAGATCCTCGACACCGCCTACGCCATGACCGCCCCCGACGCCCCGACCGTGACGAGCTGGCTCGTGGTCGTCGCGCGACGACCGGACGCCGCCGCATGACCCGGGGCTCCCCCGCACCCAGCAGCAGAAACCTCCGCTGTGACCACGCAAGCGTCGGGGTACTGATCACCTCCCCGAGCGGCCTCCTGGTGTTCGAGCGGGCGAACCCTCCGGCCGGAATCGCCCCGGTCGCCGGCCACATCGACCAGCACGGTGGCCCTGAGCAAACCGCGCGCGACGAGGTCAGCGAGGAAGTCGGTCTCACCGTCACCGACTTGCACCCGCTGCTGAACCAGTGGCGGCCCAACCACTGCCGCCGCACGACCAGCGGTCTGGTCGGCCACCACTGGTGGATCTTCCAGGCCGAGGTTCACGGATCACTGTCCCCCTCGCCCCGTGAGGTCCGAGCCCTTCGATGGATCCGCCCCGACCAGCTGCAGCAGCACGCGCTGAGGACCGCCGCGTACGCCAAGGGATGCCTGGGCCGTGCCCAGTTCGAGCGCGAGCCCGGCCTCGAGCCCGTGTGGTGCCGCTTCCTTCACGACCTTGAGCTCGTCACCCTGTCCTCGGCCGACCTCGACCGGATCGAGGACGTCCTGTGAACGCCGACCACGGGCCTACGTCAGCGAAGCCTCTCCGCCCAGCCGGATGCCAGGCGGCGAGCGTGCGCGCGGATCCGCTCGCGATCCTCGGGGAAGACGCTGTCCCAGCCGGCGTCCAGACGGAACCATGCCGCCGGCTGGTGTTGCTCCCCGGCAAGCGGCACGTCGCGTCCGACGATCGCGGCATAAGACAAGCTCAGCGTCGCAGACCAGTCGGCTCGGTAGGAGCGCACCGCGACGGCTGCGGGCTCGGGAAGCAGATCCCCGCGCAGGCCGGTCTCCTCCAGCAGCTCCCGGGCCGCCGCCGCACGCGGCGCCTCGCCCGGCTCCACCTTGCCGCCAGGAGGCACCCATCCGCGCACGCGGTGCTTGACCAGCAGGACGTGCTCAAGATCAGGGTCGGTGACCCACACCTCGGCCGCCAGCGGCTCCATCGGATGCCGACGGGCTTCCTCCAGCCAGGCCCGTGCGCCATCGAACTCCCATACAGCGAGGCGGGCATCCGCGACAACCTCGTCCAAGATCACCTGACCGACTACACCATGACTCACCCCTCCCACCCTAGGCCGACGAAGCGGCCGGGCGTCGCAGCGACGAGCAGGCAGCCACCCAGCCGACCCGGCCGATCCGGCGGTCTTGTTTGGGCCGCGGGCCGATCATCCTGGGCGCCCGCTTCACACGAAGGAGTCCAGCGTGCACGGTGAGCAGCCCTCGAATCGGGAAGCCTGGGTCGTCCTCGGTGGTGTCCACCTCCTCAACCGCACCGCGCCACGCCGACCAGGCGAGGCGATCGTGCTCATAGGGGTGCCACGGCAGGAGGTGTGCCAGCCCGCCACCACGGTGATAGTCCGCTGGAGCGCGCTGGGGCCCTGCCCGGCCGAAGCGCTGCTCTCTGGGGGCACTCGGCTAGGCGCGGCCAGGATCGACGGCAGCGAACTGTTCCCCGACGGCATCGCCGGCCCCGGCCTGCGCGACCTGGTCGGCGCCGAGGCCGCTCCCGGCCTGGTGCCACTGTGCTACCTGGCCGCAGATCCAGGCGGCGGCTACCACGCGTACGCGCAGATCCGCTTCCACCCCGAGGACGCCTGCTTCGTCCGCACCACCCGAGAGCCAGTCGGCCACGGCCCCGTCAGGGAACTGCGCTGGCTCGGGCCCGTGCTGACAGCGCACGCAGAGTCGAGCACGGCGCTCAACAACCACCTGCGGTACTTCCGCAAGCACTTCTCCGGCACCGAGTTGGAATACAAGTACACCCTCGACCCGGCACCGGACATCTGGGCCGCATCCATGGAACTGCTCAAGGCACTGCGCGACGGCAAGCTGGACGGCTGCCGTCCGGAGTACCGGGACGAATTTCAGATCCACCACACCGAGAACCATCTGTTCGACGTGACCGGCCCGGAGCCCGAGATCGGTTACGCCTCCTTCATCCCCACCGTCACCGCCGGGCACGTACTCAAGCGGAAGTGGTTCACCGAGGACATCTTCGCCCGTCGCGAGGAACTCACCCCGGGCCTCGACATCACTCCCGACCGCTTCGAGACGTTCCTGCGCGAAGACCTGGGCCTCCAGGTTCGGGCCATGCCACCCTTCCAACGCGTCCGCTACGACATCCAGTGCGAGTCGATGCGCACCGGACATGTCTACGGCGTCTTTCTCGACCGCTGCTCTCTCCTGGCTGCTCCCGACGTGGTGCTTTCCCAGTGCGAACTGGAGTACCTCCGCTCGCGCAGCATCCTCGATCACGACCGGGACGAGGTCCTCATCGAGATGGAGCGCATCAACCTCTGGCTCTGCGAGTACCTCGCCCGTCACGGCTGGGCGACCGAGCACACCTTCTACTCCAAGCGCAGCTTCCTTCGCGACGCCATCGCTCTCCACCCCGACCTCACTGCGTCATGACGACCAGGCGGACCCGCGGAAACCCCCGCAGGAGGTACTGCAACCCACATGAGTGATCGAGCGCAGCATCACAGCCCGCCCCGCCCGAGCGGCAGCGCCTCCGAGCGACTGCACGCCCTGTGCTGCCCGGCCTGCTGGCCACCGCCCTCATCTGCGTCGTCAACTCCGGCCTGTCCACCTGGTCCACGTCACGCGCCGGACGGCTGGAGGCCAAGCAGAGCGGATCCCGACCACAGCCGTTGTCACACGATCACCTGGCCGACCGCCCAGTGAACCCGGAGTCGGCCGAGAGCAGCTGTTATCGCGAGAGAACTGTCTTGCCTCGAGTCGCTCGCCAGCCCTTCGTCGCACACTTGAACGGACTTCACACCATGAACTTTGCTACCTGGCCCGCGTTGCTCGTCGTCGACGTCGAAGGCAACGGCACCAACCCGCCCGACCTCGTCGAAACCGCCGCGCTGCCCGTCCGGGACGGACGTCCCGACAAGAGCACCGCGGGCTGGTGGCTGACCCGCCCAAACCGTCCCGTCACCCCCTTCGCCACCCGCGTCCACGGCCTGACCAACACCGACCTCGCCGACAAACCAGCCTGGGCCGACGTCGCCGACCAGGTACGCGCCTTCCTCGGCAACACCTGGATCTGCGCGCACCACGCGCACACCGACTACCGCGTCCTGGCCGCGCACCTGCCCGGCTGGGAACCCGTCGGCGTCCTGGACACCCTGCGGCTGGCCAAGGGCGACCTTTCCCGACCTGGGCACGTACAGCCTGGACAAGCTGATCGTGCATGTACAGCCCGACCTGCGCGAAGCCCCCGGCTCCAGGCATCGGGCCACCTTCGACGCCTACGCCACCGCGCAGCTCCTGATCGCTATGGCCTCTCGCTACGACACCTGGGACCAGCTGGCCGCCGTGGCCGTGCCGCCCGGCCTGCCCGGCGCCCCCGAACCAGAAAGGGACCCCACCCTGTGGTGACCTCCTCCAAGCCCTTGCGGATCGCGGTGCTCGGCACCCACTCCACGGGCAAGACGACGCTCCTGAAGCGCATAGAGATTCAGCTGCTCGGCCACAGCCTCACCGTCGCGCGCACCGGCCGCCTCGGCAAACGCGCCGCCGCGGCCGGCCTGCCCAAGATGCAGCACCACACCGCGCAGTCCACCGAGTGGATCATCGCGCAGGGTATTCTGGACGAGACCTATGCCGCCGCGCAGGGTGCCGACGTCGTCCTCATCGACCGCGCCGCCCACGACGCCGTCGCCTACTTCGAGGCCGCGATGGCGTTCCGGTCCGAGGCACCGCCCCGGCTCGAACGTGAACGGCTCCTGACCCTCGCCTCCACGCCGCTGCCCAAGTGCGACCTGCTCTTCGCGACCGTGCTCGACAAGAGCGTGCCCGTCGACACCAGTCACGGCTATGACGCCGGATTCCGGCGCCTCGTCGACGACCGCGTGCACCGGCTCCTGGCCAACGACGTCGTCCCCCACCAGCGGGTGACCAGCGACCCCGACAGCCAGGCCCACGCCGTCGATGTCGCCGTCCAGCGCTGTCTGAAGGAGGAGCTCGTATGATCCCCGCTCCTCCCGCCGGCCCCATCACGACGACAGGCTGCGGACGAGCCCAACCTCTTCCATCCCGACGCCGTAGAGCACGCGGCCGCAAGACGGCTGGCCTCCTTGTGCCCTGCGCGCACAGGCACCAGCACACAGGAACGATGCCCACCCATGCTGCCCGATAGGCCCGCTATGACCGGGCCCAGCCGCTACACGGCCCTCCTACCCCGCACCCAGTACACGGCAGCCCTCGCCCGGGACTTCGTCTCCAGCGTCCTGGCAGTCTGGGACATCGACGACGCAGACAACGCCTGCCACCCCAGCCTGTCCGCGCTTCTGGACCAGGCAGACCAGGCCACGCACCCGACAGTGCAGGTGAGCATCGAACGACAGCCGGAGGGCAACGTACGGATCGAGATCACACCCGGGGCAAGACAGATGGGAAGTAGAGCTCCCTGCAACCAACGGCCCTCACCGTTCTCATGCGTCACGGGCCAAGAGCACGGTGGTGGCCGCGATCACCCTCCCGCGCAGCCGGAGGCGTGACGGTCTTCAGCGGCCTGACCGAACTGGCGTACCAGGTGCATGTACACCACCGCGTGGTGTCCATGCTGCCGGGATGTCACGCACCGCCCGTCAGTCCGCGCCGCCCGTCAGATCGTCCATGCCTCGCGCGGGCGGCGACCGCGTCCAAGGGGCTGATGCTAGCGGCCGTCGTACCCGTTCACGGGGCTGGCGCTCCGGAGGGTCATCCGGCCTGAAGCCAGTTCCGGCCACGTTGCCGGGCGCTGGATTCCGGGCTGCGGCTGGTCGGGCCGAGAATCCTTTCTCCTGGTTTCGCTGCAGGTCACCGGCCCCGGGCTGGCACAGTCGTCTGCCCGCTGCCGGGCCGCGAACAATGACCGGATCACGGTGCCGTCCCCGGTCGGTTGTCAGTGGCGGCAGCGAGGGTGCGGCGCAGAGCATCCACCTCTTCGCCGAAGGAGTCCGGTGACGTCGCCACCGTCACGCGATCCGCTGCTCGGGCTACGGCCGCGCCCTGTCCCCCGTGAGGCTGAATCGAACAGCCTGTGCCGGAGGCGTAGGCGTGCAGCACTTGCCTACCAAGCCGGGAGCCGAACGTGCACTCGATCCGTCGCCCGGGGTTGACCGTGTCTGCCCTGTGATCAGGGACGTTGTCCGGGTGCTCTGTCCGCTTCCCCGCTCTCGAGGAGAATTCCGTGAATCCCGTCCGCGTGCTTACCGCCCTCCCTGCGTTCGAGAACCCTCCCGCTCAGGCCGTCCAGGCCATCGCGTTCCGGCGTCCGGTCGACGCCCGTCGTGCCCTGTTCGCCTCGGCATCACGACCGTCATCGGGGTGGGGGGCATGACCAACCCGAGCACGCCGCCGCCCGCCCTGCTCGCGTGGGCCAGCCGGGTCCTCGGCGCCCGACCCCGCGTCCAAGAAGTGTCTTCTCCACGTGAGGCCTCCCGCGTCTGGCAGCTCGTACTGCCCGGGCCTGTCCGCTTCTACCTGAAGATCTCCCCCAAGGCCGTGATGTACGAGCGCGAGACTTTCGCGCTCCGCAGCGCGGCACCGGCGCTCGGCGCCGGAGGCGCGCCACAGCTGCGTGCCTCGAGCGCTCACCACTTGGCGCTGCTCCTTACCGCCGTTGCAGGCTGGCCGCTCAATGAGCTGATGCTCGCGCCCTCGGAGGAAGCCCGCGCGTATCGGCAGGCCGGCGCGCTGCTGGCCCGCCTCCACGCAGTCGGTGACCTGTCCGGTCCTCGGCGTGCCGAGGCCGAACGGGCGCTGCAGTCCGCAGCCGATGGCGCCGACGGGCACCTGGCGAGGGCCGGGGACCGGCTGAGCGCACCGGAGCGGAAGCTGGTGCGCGATCTGGCCGAGCAGTTGCGGACCCTGCCGCCGCTGCCACTGGCGTTCATCCACGGCGACGCGTGGGACCGCAACATCCTGTGGTCGAAAGACCTGCAGCAGACCGGGTGGATCGACTTCGAGAGGTCCCGGCCGGCGACCGCGGTGCAGGACTTCGTGCTGATGGCCTGCTCCACCTGGGTCGACCGGCCCGACCTGCGGGCCGCATGCCTGCAGGGCTACGGCCGCAACCTCACCCCGCAGGAGCAGCACGCCGTGACGTGCCTGGCCGCGCTCGACGCGGTCAGCTGTCTGGTGTGGGGGCCGAAGCTCGGAGACCCGGGCGTCACCGCGCGTGGACGGCGCACCCTGGACCGGCTGATGGCGGGGGTGTTCGCATGAGCGCACCGCACGACAAGACAGCCGCCGCCCCCGCCCTCGGCAAGGAGAACGGGCACCGCGAGAGGGTGGTTCTGCCGGCGGCCCGGGAGGGCGCACTGCAGCCGTCGGCGCCGCCGGAACTCGACTACAACGGGCGTAAACACAGGCGGGCGTTGGACGACGCCTCCTTGTGGGAAATGGCCCGCAGGATCCCCGCGGCACTGTTGCAGACGGCCCGCCTGGCCTGGTCGGTCGACCGGCGCATGGCGGGGACGGTCGTCGTGTGCCAGCTGCTGTCCGGCATCGGCACGGCCGTGATGCTCAGCGCCGTCGCTCAAGGGCTTCCGCAGCTGATGGCCGACGATCCCCGCGAAGGCCTGGCCCGCGCGTGGCCGGCGCTGACCGTCGCCGTCGTCGCGATGGCCACCGGAGCGGCCATGTGGATCCTCGCGGACTGGGCGACCCGACGCCTGAACCCGAAGATCGCCTCCGCGGCCGATCTGCAGCTCGTGGATCTCCACATGCGCGCCGAACTCGCCGCCTACGACGCGGCGGGATTCGCCGACCGCAGCCAGGCGGCGGAGATCGGCGCGCTGCGCGCCGTCGACCTCGCCGACGACGCCAAGAGCCTCACCAACGGGCTCGTCCAGCTCGCCTCTGCGGCCGCGGTGCTCACCACCTTGCACCCCGTGCTGCTCGGTGTGCTGCTGCTGTCCGTCATCCCCCGCGGTCTCGGCGGCGTGCTCGCCGCACGGGTCGACTACCGCGTCCACGACCAGACGATCTCCGCCCGCAACGTCCGCGGGATGATGCGCTGGTGGCTGACGACAGCCGAGCTCGCCGACGAACTGCGGGCCAACACCATGCGCGGCTACCTGCACTTCTGGTACCGGTCCATGTGTGACCGGGTCGAGTCGAAACAGGTCGCCGGAGCCCGCCCGTATCTGCGGATCACGCTGCTGGCCGCATCCCTCGGCGGCCTGTTCACCCTCGGCATGTGGGCCTCGCTCGCCGGACTCGTCCTCGCCGGAGCCATGTCGACAGCGATCGCGGGCACCGCGGTCGTCGCCTCGCAGACCGCCGGACGCGCCCTGAACTCGATCATCCGGTACTCGACGGTGATGTTCCACCACGGCCTCTACCTGTCCGACTACTACGAGTTCATCGACGAGGTCCGCGCCATGACCACGGCCCGCGGCACCGCACACGCCACACCCCCGCGGCAGATCCGCCTGCAAGACGCCTCCTACACCTACCCGAACAAAACCACCGCGGCCGTCCAGCCGATCACGCTCACCCTCAACCGCGGCGAAGTCATCGCCCTGGTCGGGCTGAACGGAGCCGGCAAGTCCACGCTGATCCGCATGATCACCGGCCTGACCCTCCCGACCGCCGGACAGGTGCTCTGGGACGACACCGACCTGGCCGACACCGACGCCGAATCGGTATGGCGGCACGTAGGCCTGGTACCGCAGAAGAACGGACACTGGCCACTCGCCGCCCGGGAGAACATCACCCTGGGCCAGCCCCGCGAACACGGCGACGACCGGATCTGGGACACGGCCGAACGAGTCGGCATGACCAAAGCCCTGCGCGAACTCCCCCACCAGCTCGACACACTGCTCGCCCGGCAGGTCTGGGGCGGCCACGAACTCTCCGGAGGCCAGTGGCAACGCCTGGCCTGCGCGAGAGCCATGTACAGGCAGCCGGCCGTGCTCGTCCTGGACGAACCGACCAGCGAGATGGACGCCCGAGGAGAACACCAGATCTTCCGGGAACTACGCGCCATGGCCCCCGACCGGATCACCGTCGTGGTCACCCACCGCCTCGACAACGTACGCATGGCCGACCGGGTCATCGTCCTCGACCACGGCCGCATCCGGGAACAAGGCACCTTCGACGAACTCGTCGCAACCGAAGGGAGCCTGCTCGGCGAGCTGTACGCCCTCGCCCACGACCGCTGACCTGCAGCCATCGGCAGACGCCCACACGGGGCCGCGCAACCAGCGCGGCCCCGCCACACTCCCGGCACCAACAAGCGCCATGCACAACCCCGAGCCCGAAGCAGTCAACGCCCTCGCCGCCCCGTCCCACCGCTGGGCACGGGCACGACGCAGGACGGAACGTCGGGGACGGCGCGCCGACAGTCGGCGGTTGTCTCCTGCACAGGGCGTGGCTGAGGGCTCCATCCGCAGGAGCTCGCCAGACTGAGCTGCTCTGCAGTGCCGGGCGTTGCAGCAGACCCACAGCGTTGCACAGCAACGTCCTGGCAACAGGCGCGCCGCAAAAGCTTTCGACCGGCAGGAATACACCGTGAACGGCGACAATGCCTGCGCAACAGGAAGTCTGTGCTGCTCCACTTTCGGATCGTGGACTGCAACACCCCCGGCTTCGCCCATCCTGGTACTCCGTCCGAAACCGTCCGGACAAACCCAAGTCCCGTTGACACGCGACGGGTTGGATGAATGGAGACCACAGTGGACCGTCCTCTGCTGTCGCTGAGATCAGCCCTGATCTTTCTACTTGCCCTACTCACCGGCGGGGTAGCAAGCGGGCTGTCGGCAGTTGCCGGAGAGGGCACCGCGCGCAGCCTGCTCGCGGGCCTGACCGCTGCAGGACTGGCCGTGCCCTTCTTCAACCACCTCATCGCCGCCGACGAGGCCGGCACGGACGAGGGGGAGAGCCATGGGTGAACTGCGTCCTTTGGGAGAGGACCTCAACGGTGCTTCCCGAGCCTTGGCCGAGGCGCTGCGTGAACTCTTCGAGAGCCTGCACCTGTCCGTCCGACGGTATGCGGCACGGCGCCGACTCGATCCGGGCACGGTCTCTCGCTACCTGAATGGTACTCGGTTACCTCCGTGGCAGGTCATCAGCGACCTCTTCGCCGATGTTGCCGAACACCGTGGGACCGCAGTCACCACCGAGGCCATCGAGTTGGTACGGGTCCTGTACGGATCGGCCGTGGACGCCGCATCCTCCCCCAAACACGCAGTGGAGATCCTGGAACAGCAGCTGGCCGACGCAGATCATGTGTCCCGACGTTCCAGTGTCCGCGGCGACGTCCTGGGCGATGCGCTGCTGGACCGGACACAGCGCATCGCTGACCTGGAGACGCGGCTCAATCAGCTGGAGGCCGACCGCATTGCCGAACAGAAGCGGGCGGACGCGCTTGCGCAGGCACATCCAGATGTCTCCGGTCTCATCCGGGAACGCGACGTGCTCCAGCTGGAAGTAGAACGCCTGGGAGAAGCCCTGCGGGAGGCACAAGCTCAGCGTGCTGCGGCGGAAGGCCGCTGCGACCTTCTCGAACGCCAGCTCGATGCCGTCGAGCAGGCCGCAGCGGCTGCGCTACCGACAGGACCGCAAAACATGCCCAAGATCCTCATCGTCGATGATCAGCCGGACAACCTACTGGCGATGACCGCAGTTCTGGCGACGCTCGAACAGGAACTGGTCACAGTCTCTTCCGGCCGGGAGGCCCTCAAAGCCCTTCTCGACCACGACGATTTCGCTGTCATCATCATGGACGTACAAATGCCGGAGATGGACGGCTATGAGACCTGCGCTCACATCAAGCGCCGCCCGAGGACGCGAGACGTCCCCATCATTTTCCTGACCGCGATGGGAACGGGCTCCGAACACTCCGCCCGCGGGTACGCGGCTGGCGCCGTCGACTACATCAGCAAGCCCTTTGACCCATGGGCCCTGCGTGCCAAAGTCGCCGTCTTCACCTCCATCTACCTGGAGCGCCACAGCCAGTAGACCGCAGGGCGGCACCACCCGGCCTGGTACACATCCAAGGTACGGGGCCGGGCGCCCGACCGTCCTGTGCTCTGTTAAGGGGAAAACCGGACATGCCCATCGGGCAAGGTCAGGGTGAAACGAGGGGGAGACCAGCGGTGTGCGGCTCGCTGAGGTAGGCGCGCAGCTGCGTCTGGGCCGTGTCGGCCAGTTCGGGATTCCAGCATCCTTTGGCCTCGATGACGACTCTGACTGTGTGCTGGCCGCTGCTGGGGGCAGCGGGTGCTTCGACCTGCAGGTCGGTGCGCAGGCCGGCGGGCCGGTGCGCCGGATCTGGACTCCTGGTGCGTGACGCCCGCCAACTCCTTCTCCTGGTGACGGCTACTCCTACCGGGCCTGGACGCGGCACCCAGTTGCAACCGATGTCCCGACGACGCCTCGGGGGTCGAGTCGATTGGTCCCACCGGTCATCTTCACATGGGGCGGCGGACCGTCGGTGGCACTTGGCCCCCGGCTGGCTGCCGCGTTGGCGAACTGACACTGCACGGCCGACGCCATGATCGCGCTCGTCCTGGGCGAGCTCGTCGTCGCCCACGTGCTGGACGTGAACCCGGCCGACGCCTACGTCCCTTCTCCGGCGTGTGCAGGTCACCGAGCCCTGACTCGTCCGCCCTCGGTTTCGGACAGCGGGCGACACCTGTCGCCCGCTGTCCGGCGACGGCATATATCTACGATCTCTTACGATCGCGCAATTGCACGTCGCCGGTCGTGGTACGCCCTACGTGCGTCCAATTTTTCTCATTCTTGAGCATGACGCGACGCTCGCTGACCATTTCCCCGCATAACGCTACCGCTTCACTTGTAAGCGGATGACCGAAGATGACCGAATGAGTGCGGGGATGGAAATCGGCCGTGGCTGACACGCGTGGAAACGGAAGTCAGGGAGATTTCGGCCCGCAGGACGACAAAAAATCTACCGTCCTGGGGCAACCGGAATTATGCGCCACAGTGAGGCTTTTGGGTGATTAGCTTATCGCACTGTGTATCGGTAGCTTCACCCTCAGATTGCGTGCGGGACCTCGTACAACGTCGTCCAAACCAAGTCCGAAGTCCCGCACGCTCGGTGCAACAATCCAGAAAGGGAGTGCCCTATGGGGCGATCTACCCGCCGGCGCCGCACGGCGAAACAACCTTCCGGCCGCTTCGCTCGTCACAAGCGTAATGTCCGTAACGAAAAGTTCCGTGACGTGAACCGCTTTGGCAAGCGAGCCATCGCCGCGTTCATCGGGCTCGTGTTCATCGGGTACATGCTCATCTTCCGCCCGCAGATTCACGTGGCCGTCTCCTCCGAGGCCGCCACCGTCCTCGGTGCTGCGCTGTCCGGCGCCGTACTCCGCCTCGTCCAGACCCGCCGCCACCGGCACTGAGAGGCCGAAGGCGGGTGGGGCCCAACGCCGACGGGCCCCACCCGCCGACCTCGCGGGGTGCAGACCTCCTGCCGAGCGCGGCCTGCATCCCGAACGGCGCGGCATGTGACAAAACCCGGGGATTTTCGGGTGTATCAGCGCCACGTAACCCGTTGTGAACCCTTTTCGTTACGGACGGATACAACAGTGAGTGACATCTGTGAGTTCTGCGGCTCTCCTCTCCGCTCAGGCCCGGGAAAGGGCCGGCCGAGGAAGTACTGCGGTGCCCCCTGCCGCCAGGCCGCCCACCGGCGCCGCACCAGCACCAGCACCAGCAGCGGCGGCAGCGGCAGCGGCAGCGGCAGCGGCACGGTGCACCCGCCGCAAACGGAGCAGCAGCCCGCGGTGGAGCAGCCGGGGCCCCGGCCCGCGCCGGCCGCATACGCTGCCGGGCACGGTCCGTGCGCGGGGGACGAACTGCTCGCCGAGCTCGCGCGGGACATCCAGGACGGTGCCCGCGACCTCGCGCGGCTACTGCCGTCCCTGGACGGGGAGGAGCCGCTGCGGCGCGTCGTCCAGCTCCAGGAGCAGTTGGACGGACTCACCGCGGCGATGGTCGGCCGGGCCCGCTACCGGCGTGTCACCTGGGCCGCGGTCAGCTCCATCCTGCGGATCAGTGAGGACACAGCCCGCCACCGCTACACAGACCGCTACGTCCTGCGCCGCCTCGCCCGCTTCAACCGCTCCGAGACCGCCCCCACCTCCCTCTCGGCCCTCTTCTCCACTACCTCCGGCAACGCTCGCGACGGGGCCGGGGATCCGGGAGGCGAGCCCGGCGACACGGCCGGCGACCGCGGAGAGGGCCCGGACCAGACCTCGCCCATCGAGTCCTCAGGCGCCGCCTACAACCGGCTCTCACCGATCCTGTCCATGCTGATCCGCACCGCCCAGCTCACCAACAAGGACGTCAGTAGCCGGATCGGCTGCTCCGCCTCCTACCTGTCCCGCATCCTGTCCGGCGAACGCGTCCCCACCTGGGAACTCACCCGCAAGTTCGCCCACACCTGCGGCGCCGACCCCGAAGTACTGCGAACCGTGTGGGAGTCGGAGAAACTCCGCTACAAGGCCAGTAGCCACACCAAAAGCCCGGACACCCCCGTCCTGGCCGCTGCCGAACGCCTCCGCGCCGCTATCCACACCCTGCACCTGCGCGCAGGCCGGCCCACCCCCATCGACGTAGCCGTCGCCAGCCGCTGGGTCCTCACCGCCGGCACCGTCGACTCCCTCCTCGAGGCCGCCGTCCTGCCACCCCCCGAGGTCCTGAACACCTTCGTCCAGCTCCTGGGCGGCGACACCGACCACTTCCACCAGCTCCTCCACGAAGCCCACCACGAAACCACCCCCGAAACAGCCCTCCAGACACCACCCACCCGCGATCCAGCAGACTCCCCCAGCGCGTCCACCCCGGACGACACCACAAACGCACAGCCCATCGCCCCCGGACCGGACGGTATCGCGGGACCCGACGCCGTCATGAAAACCTTCAGCAAAGTCCTCACCGAGGACCGCACCGTCGAAGACGGCCGCGCCCGCCTCCTGCACAAACACGCCAAACAGCACCCGGCCGGCGCCCACCGCCGCCGCACACTCACAACCCTCACCGAAGCCCTCCGCCACCGCGCCCCCCTCCAGCCCGCCACCATCACACCCCTGGGCGGCACCTGACAGCCCGCTGACGATCCGGCCAGAGCCAGACCCCTGGACGTGCGGTACGCAGGTAACTGCTTACCGGACCGACAACATGGGCCGACGTCGGCGGCCGGCTGGACACGTTCATCGACCCCGCGCCGTTCGGCACGCGCGACGGCGGTCCCAGGCCGCAGATAGCCGTCACCATCACCGCTTCGCCCGCCACGGAACGCGGAGCAGACGCGTCTGCCGCAGGAGACGCCGATGCACATGGCCCACGGCTTCGGGTACGTCGACGCGGAGGTGAACCTGCCGCAAGACCAGACGCCGTGAACCAGCACCCGTTCTGATCGCGGGCAGGGGCGCCTATGCCGCCATCTGTGATCCCCGCTCGCGGAGCGAGTGCATCGACGCGCACGACGTCGGGCCGGAACAGGAAGCTGGCCCCGCCCACGCACAGACGGCCCATCGGCCGACTGCCCGCCCGGCGACCATCTGCGCGTGGGCGACCCGAAGGTTCAACGACCGTGTCAGGGCCGTGAGACGAGCGCGGTGCGAACGGTGTCCAGACGAGCGCCGAGGAGGGAAGTCCCGGTCACAGGACGCATTCCGCAGTGGTGAAAGAACGCCCTGCGCACATCGGCACGGTCGGGCTCGGGGTACAGGACGAGACCGTCCAGTCCGGCGGCCTCGGCATCGACGGAGAAGCGTCCCACGAGCGCGCTGCCGACGCCGGTGCGCCGTGAGCGCGCGGCGACGACCAGTTGCACGATGCGCGCCCTGGGCGGCGGAATTTCGCCGGACCCGAAGATCTCACGATCCGTGAACGTGCCTTCGATGAACCCTACGACCGCAGAGCCCGCCAGCGCGACATAGAGACGCTCATAGGGCCGCCAGCCGTGATCGAGAAGAGCTTCGGCGTGGAGACATGCCCTCCGCGACAAGCAAGGCGCGCAGGCCGCTCTCGTGGCCCTCAACCAGCTCGCTTATCTCCACAGTCATGATCCTCACGATAGAGGAACGCAACTCGGTCGGGACGTGATCAGGTAGGACGTGCAGTAGGGAACTACCCCAACTGAAGCCACGGTTGGTTCAGGTCTTCCGCCGGATCAGGACCCGGCCCGGCGGCCGCCGCCGGCATCCGAGGTGCACTGCCGGTACATCGCCGAGTAGGTGGGCACGAAACTGCGCCGGAACCTGACCACGGACGAAACGGAGGTCGCAGCGCTGCGGGAGGCCGCGGGCGACTGCCCGGAGCAGCAAGTGACGTACAAGCCCGTCGCGTAGCCTCCTCCCCCGCCCTGCTGGGCGGCGGTGCGGGCACGGGACCGGCCGCCGGGCGTCTGCCCGGTGACCGGCATCTTCGCGGAGGATCTTGTAGTTCTTCCTGCGGGAGAAGATGTGCTCGACGCGGGCGCGGGGCATGCGATGCTGCGCGTTGTCCTCTTCCTCGTGGTGACGGGCAGCATCGCCTCGACCGAAGAGTGAAGCGACTCGGCCACGTCCCGTTCCGCCAGTCGTTCAATTCAGCCACCCGTGAGCAGCGCCCAGCCGGTGAGAGACAGTGGAGCTGCGGTGGTCACGATTCCTGTACGGCGCGCAGGCAGCGCACGGTCACATTGGGGTTCCGTCCGGTATGACCAATCCACTCACACGGGCGGCGCACTCAGCAAACCACTCAACGCGCCCCGCCGTTGGCCGCTATCAACAGGTCATGCTCACCTCTGTGTTGCGCGGCCTGGCCGCCGCGTCTCTCGCCGTCCTGTCCATCGTCGCGTCCACGCCCGCCCACGCGGCCCAGACGCTCCCCCTCACCCAAGCCGTCACCCGACTACCGGTCGGGACCGAATCCCGTGAGGGCTACGACCGCAACGCCTTCCGCCACTGGAACACCGGGGACGACCCGTCCGACGGCTGCTCCACACGCAACGAGGTCCTCATCGACGAGGCCGTCGAGCCACCCGCGGTCGGGCCCCGATGCCGGCAGTCATCTGCCTGCGCCGATTGTCCAAGAGCCGGCCCAGTGACCAGGCTGTCGGGCCCTGGCGGCAGTGATGCACTGGCGGACTGTCACACTCGCCGGATGAGCTTGGAGAGTGCGCACGGTCGTGCCGTTGATCCGGAGGAACTGCTGCTACGGACAGACTGGAGTTCGGTGGAGCACTGCTGTCCGAACGTTGCTCCAGTGACGCCCGTGATCTTGCGACAACTACTCGACGACGACGCGCGCAACCAGGGCGCTGCCCTCCGCGACCTGCAACAGGCCATCACCCATCAGAACACCTTCTACAGTGCCACGGCCCCTGCAGCGTCATTTGTCGCGGCGATCCTCGGGCACCCGCGGACTCTTGCCATCGTCACTGACAAGAGACGGGGAGAAGCTTCACATTCCACTGAGGAGCCTGGATTCTTCCTTCGCGTCGGCCTTCTGGACTGGCTCGGCAGCACCGCCGAAGACGCCAACGAAGAGTCACCTGACGGGTATGCTGTCGACATCGAAGCGTTCCGCGTCCTTCGACCCACCCTCTTTGATGCCATCCACCCCTTCCTTGCGGACCGCGAGCCGGAGATCCGCAGGGCCGCCCTGGCCAGTGCACTTCCGTTGCTTACGTCACCCGTCCTAGCTCATCACGTCGAAGCTCTACGCAAGGATGCCCGGGCTCTTGCTGCCGACGACTCCCCGTACCGGCTGCGGGCGATCGAAACACTCGCTCGCTGGGGGGAAGACGTCACTCTCTTCCAGCAAGGCACGGACATGCAGGTGCATGCAGAGGGCTACGCGGACGACCCGCCATTTTGAAACGACCTT
>NZ_JBHVOC010000041.1:0-41370 GCF_044142145.1 Streptomyces sp. BK79 | reverse complement strand
ACGGCGCCGCCCTTCCCGCACGGGCGTTACGGCCGTCGCCGTGTCCGGTCGCCGTGCTCGCCGCCGTCAGCGGAAGCGCCGTACCCCGGACGGTGTCACCACCGCGTCCACCGGCCGGTCGTGGGGCTCCTCGGGGACGTGCGCGACGACCTCCCCGTCGTACAGCAGCACCAGCAGCACGGGACGCGCGCCGGCCCGCTCCAGACGCGCGAGGACCCGGTCGTACGACCCGCCGCCGCGTCCCAGCCGCATGCCGCGCCCGTCGACCGCCAGGCCCGGCAGCAGCACCACGTCGGCCTCCGTCACCGCGTCCGGCCCCAGGCGCTCACCGGCGGGCTCGGACAGGGCCATCCGCCCGCCGTGCCGCACGCGCGCGAGGGAGCCCTCGCCGGTGTACTCGCCCCAGTCCAGGTCGTTGTCGGGCAGCAGGGCGGGCAGCAGGACGCGCACGCCCCGCGCGCGCAGCGCGTCGAGCAGCGCGAGGGTGCCCGGCTCGGCGCCCACGGAGACGTACGCCGCCACGGCGCGCGCCCCCGCGACCTCCGGTGTCCCGAGCGCCCGCGCGGCCAGCGCTTCGGCCGCTTCCCGCACGTCATCCGCCGTCAACCCGTTCCTCACCGCGAGGAGGTCCCGCCGCAACGTTCGCTTGTCAGGCTGGGCTCCAGGTCCGATGTGACTCAAAAGTCGCTCCCGTACCGCTCTCATGCGCTCATATGAGCACCACTGATCCGGAGTCACAGATTCTCCCTATTGGCACCGGATATGGTGGCGCGCATGACTCAGTCCCACCCCAGGATCAGCAAGGCCGTCATTCCCGCGGCCGGGCTCGGTACCCGGTTCCTGCCGGCGACCAAGGCCACTCCCAAGGAGATGCTGCCGGTCGTCGACAAGCCGGCGATCCAGTACGTGGTCGAAGAGGCCGTGACCGCGGGCCTCGGCGACGTCCTCATGGTGACGGGCCGCAACAAGCGCCCCCTGGAGGACCACTTCGACCGCAACTACGAACTGGAGTCCGCCCTTCAGAAGAAGGGCGACGCGGGCCGCCTGGCCAAGGTCCAGGAGTCCAGCGACCTCGCGATGATCCACTACGTCCGCCAGGGCGACCCCAAGGGACTCGGTCACGCCGTGCTGTGCGCCGCCCCGCACGTCGGCGACGAACCCTTCGCGGTCCTGCTCGGCGACGACCTGATCGACCCGCGCGACCCGCTGCTCCAGCGCATGATCGACGTCCAGGAGCAGTACGGCGGCAGCGTCATCGCCCTCATGGAGGTCGAGCCCGAGCAGATCCACCTCTACGGCTGCGCCGCCGTCGAGGCGACCGCGGACAGCGACGTGGTCAAGGTCTCCGGACTGGTCGAGAAGCCCGACGCGGCCGACGCGCCGTCCAACTACGCCATCATCGGCCGCTATGTGCTCGACCCCCACATCTTCGCCATACTGCGCAAGACCGAGCCCGGCCGGGGCGGCGAGATCCAGCTCACCGACGCCCTCCAGCAGCTCGCGGAGGACGAGACCGTCGGCGGCCCGGTGCACGGCGTCGTCTTCAAGGGCCGCCGCTACGACACCGGTGACCGGGGCGACTATCTGCGTGCCATTGTCAGACTCGCGTGCGAACGTGAAGACCTGGGCCCGGACTTCCGGACCTGGCTTCGCAGTTACGTAGCCGAGGAGATGTAACGACGTTGAGCAGCACCGCACACCGCGACGCCGGCCACGACCGCACCGCCGAGGACTCCGGTCCCGACCGGCTGTGGTCGGTGCAGGAGCACCTGGACGACATCCTCGCCACCGTCCGCCCCCTGGAACCCATCGAGCTGAACCTGCTCGATGCCCAGGGGTGCGTCCTGGTCGACGACATCACGGTGCCGCTCTCCCTGCCGCCCTTCGACAACAGCTCGATGGACGGGTACGCGGTGCGCGTCGCCGACGTCGCGGGCGCGAGCGAGGAGTTCCCCGCCGTCCTGGACGTCGTCGGGGACGTCGCCGCCGGACAGGCCGACCCGCCGTCCGTCGGCCCCGGCCAGGCCGCCCGCATCATGACGGGCGCCCCGCTGCCGCCCGGCGCCGAGACCGTCGTCCCCGTCGAGTGGACCGACGGCGGGCTCGGCGAGGGCCCGGTGGCCGGCATGCGCGCCCGCAGCCTGGCCCCCGAGGGCGCCGAGGGCCACGTGCACGTGTACCGGCCGGCCGAGGCACGCGCGCACGTCCGCGCCAAGGGCAGCGACGTCCGGTCCGGCGACCGCGCCCTGGAGGCGGGCACCGTCCTCGGCCCGCCGCAGATCGCCCTGCTCGCCGCGATCGGCCGCGGCAGGGTCCGGGTCCGGCCCCGGCCGCGCGTGGTGGTGCTCTCCACCGGCAGCGAACTCGTCCAGCCCGACGAGGACCTGGGTCCCGGTCAGATCTACGACTCCAACAGCTTCGCCCTCACCGCCGCCGCCCGCGACGCCGGCGCCATCGCCTACCGCGTGGGCGCCGTCGCCGACGACGCCGGGACCCTGCGGTCCACCATCGAGGACCAGCTGGTCCGCGCCGACCTCATGGTCACCACCGGCGGGGTGAGCGTCGGGGCGTACGACGTGGTCAAGGAGGCGCTGGCCCACGTCGCCGACGAGGACGAGCCCGGCAGCGGCGTGGACTTCCGCAAGCTCGCCATGCAGCCCGGCAAGCCCCAGGGCTTCGGCTCCATCGGCCCCGACCACACCCCGCTCCTCGCCCTGCCGGGCAACCCGGTGTCGTCGTACGTCTCCTTCGAGCTGTTCGTCCGCCCGGCGATCCGCACCCTCATGGGCCTCGGCGACGTCCACCGCCCGACCACCACCGCGACCCTCACCGCCGACAAGGCGCTGACCTCGCCGAAGGGACGCCGGCAGTTCCTGCGCGGCACGTACGCCGACGGCTCGGTCACCCCGGTCGGCGGCGCCGGCTCCCATCTGGTCGCCGCCCTCGCGCACGCCGACGCGCTGATCGTCGTCCCCGAGGACACCGAGTCCGTCGAGCCCGGCGCCGACGTCGAGGTGGTCCTGCTCGGCTGACCGCGCCCCGTTGGCGGTACCGTGTCGCGCACAGCAGGCCCACGCGCCGCACCGCGCCGGGCCCGGACCGGGAGCGCCACACGAGCATGAGTACCGAGGACCGACCCCCGCACGACGGCCAGGACCCGCAGGGCCGGCTGACGCACATCGACGAGGCGGGCGCCGCCCGCATGGTCGACGTGTCCGGCAAGGACGTGACCGCCCGCACCGCGCGCGCGAGCGGGCGCGTCCTCGTCACCCCCCGCGTGGTCGAGCTGCTGCGCGGCGAGGGCGTCCCCAAGGGCGACGCCCTGGCCACCGCGCGCATCGCGGGCATCATGGGCGCCAAACGCACCCCCGACCTGATCCCGTTGTGTCACCCGTTGTCGGTCTCCGGTGTGAAACTGGACCTGTCGGTCACGGACGACGCCGTGGAGATCACCGCCACGGTGCGGACGACGGATCGCACGGGCGTCGAGATGGAGGCGCTCACCGCGGTCTCCGTCGCCGCGCTCACCGTGGTCGACATGGTCAAGGCGGTCGACAAGGGAGCGGTCATCACGGACGTGCGCGTGGAGGAGAAGACGGGCGGCAAGTCCGGCGACTGGAGCCGGTCATGACGCTCGACGCGTCGGCGGGCGGTGCGACGCGCGCGCCGTACAGGGCCCTGGTCGTCACCGCCTCCAACCGGGCCGCCGCCGGGGTCTACGAGGACAAGGGCGGGCCGCTGATCGCCGAGGGCCTGCGCCGCTTCGGCTTCGCCGTGGACGGACCCCGGGTCGTCCCCGACGGCGACCCCGTCGAGGCCGCCCTGCGCGCGGGCGCCGAGGCGGGCTATGACGTGATCGTCACCACCGGCGGCACCGGCATCTCGCCCACCGACCGCACCCCCGAGGCGACCCGGGCGGTCATCGACCACGAGGTCCCCGGCATCGCGGAGGCGATCCGGGCGTACGGCCGGGACAAGGTGCCGACCGCGGTGCTCTCCCGGGGCCTGGCCGGAGTGGCGGGCGGCACGCTGATCGTCAACCTGCCGGGCTCCTCGGGCGGCGTCAAGGACGGCCTGGCCGTGCTGGAGCCGCTGCTCACGCACGCCGTCGACCAGCTCCGCGGCGGTGACCACCCCAGACCCGCCAGTGGTGGGGGTGCGAGCTGAACAGCCCATCCTGGCCCGTGGAGCTGTGGGACGGCGACATCGTCCTCAGGCCGATAAAGCTGCGCGACCAGCGGGCCTGGCGCGAGGTCAACCGGCGCAACCGCGACTGGCTGCGGCCCTGGGAGGCGACCATCCCGCCGCCCACGCCCGGCGGCCCGCTCGCGCACCGGCCGACCTACCGCCAGATGGTGCGGCACCTGCGCTCCGAGGCCCACGCGGGCCGGATGCTGCCGTTCGTCATCGAGTACCAGGGCAGGCTGGTCGGGCAGTTGACGGTGGCCGGGATCACCTGGGGCTCGATGTGCTCCGGGCACGTCGGCTACTGGGTGGACGAGGCGGTGGCCGGCCGCGGGGTGATGCCGACGGCCGTGGCGATGGCGGTCGACCACTGTTTCCGCACCGTCGGACTTCACCGCGTCGAGGTCTGTATTCGCCCCGAGAACGCGCCCAGTCGCCGGGTCGTGGAGAAACTCGGATTCCGCGAGGAGGGCCTGAGGCCGCGTTATCTCCACATCGACGGAGCCTGGCGCGACCATCTCGTCTTCGCGCTCACCGCGGAAGAGGTCCCGGAAGGGCTGCTGCGACGCTGGCACCGGTCACGGGACCGGAGTACGCCCAACGCGGGTAATTGAATATACGTTCGAAATTGATCGGCTCGCGACCGTCCCGAAACGCATAACGTCGACGGTCTGGTAGTCGGCTGATCGGATCGATCACAAAAAAAGTTCGAAATATCAGCCAGATCGTGCGACACACCGGCTCAATTGGCGGATGGCCCCACGCAAACCCCTCTACCGTGTGAGGCGTGAGCAGCAGCGGCCTCATCTACGCAGTCATCGTCGGGGCCTGGGCCGCCTACTTGGTGCCGATGTGGCTCCGTAGGCAGGACGAGCTGAACGAAGCCCGTCCGACGGAACGCTTCAGCACCGCCATCCGGCTGCTTTCCGGACGGGCGGGCATGGAGCGCCGGTACGCCAAGGACCTGCAGTCGCGCTCCGCCGACGAGGCGGAGCCCGACGCCGACACCCCGGACGCCGTCACCGACTCGGTCGACGTCCGGGCCTTCGCCGTGTCCCGGACCCGCCGACAGGCGCGGCCGGACGCGGGCGCACACCCGCAGGACGCCAGACCCGGACGCCCCGACGAACCCGCCCGGTCCGCCGAATCCGCCCGGCCGGCTGAACCCGCGCGGTCCGCCGAAGCCGCCCGGTCCGCCGAAGCCGGACGACAGGCGGAAGCCGGACGCCAGCCGGAAGCCGGACGCCAAGGCGAAGCCGGACGCCAAGGCGAAGCCGGGCGCCGGGCGGAGACCGGGCGCGTGCCGCAGGCCCGGCGCGCACCCGTCTCCCCCTCGGCCGCGGCCCGCGCGAGGCGCAGCAAGGTCCTCGCGCGCCGCCGCCGTACGACCGTGATGCTGTTCCTCGCCTTCACGCTCGGCTCCGTCGTAGCGGCCGTCGGCGGACTCGCGTTCCTGTGGGCGCCCGCAGTGCCCGCGGTGCTGCTCAGCGCCTACATCGCCTACCTGCGCGCGCAGGAGCGCCGCCGGTTCGCCTTCCAGATGGACCGCCGCCAGGCCGAGGCCGCCGCGCGGCGCCTGCGGGACCGCGACCCCCGCCCGCGCCGGCGCACCCCCGCCGACCCCGCCGAGGCCCTCGGCGACCCCGCCTGCGACACCGAGGAGCCCGACGACGGCCCCGAGGCCGAGCCCGCCTCCGGCCTGTCGGCGCTCGCCGCGGACCGGCGCGCACTGGTCGAGCAGACCGACCACGCCGAGTGGGTCGACCAGCAGCGGGAACGGCAGCGCAGGCCCCAGGGCGACAGCTGGGACCCGGTCCCCGTGCCCCTGCCCACCTACGTCACCGCTCCCGTCGCCCCCCGCGCCACCCCCGACGTGGACCTCGGCGGGCCCGACGCGTGGAGCGCGGCCCGCTCCAGCACCGTCACCCCCGAACAGGACGCGACGGCCCCGTCCGCACCGGAGCGCCCGGCCGACCCCGCCGACCCGGCCGACCGGGCCGAGGAGCGGCAGGAGACCCCCGGCCGCAGCGACGCCCGTCGCGCCGCCTCCGCCCGCCGCGCCCGGGAGCGCGGACGGACCCCGCTCTTCGACCAGTACGAGGACGGCGACCGCCCCCGCGCGGCCAACGAGTAGCCCCTGCCGGGGCCGCCTCCCCCGGGGCACCGGAAGCGATTTTTGAGCAGGCCGGTCGGGGTGCTAAAGTTTCACTCGTTGCAAGGGCCTGTGGCGCAGTCCGGTAGCGCACCTCGTTCGCATCGAGGGGGCCAGGGGTTCAAATCCCCTCAGGTCCACGCACATTGGCGAAGGTCCCGTCCGATCATCACGATCGGACGGGACCTTCGTCGTTTCCGGGTCGCGGAGCGCGGGATCGCGCGCCGGCCCGGGCGGGCGGCGCGCGTCGACGCGGCTACGGGGTCTGGAGCGCCTTCGCGTAACAGAGGCTCTCCTCGTGGAAGCGGTAGTAGCCGAACTTCGCGCAGGGCTGGTAGCCGCTGGACGTGTACAGGGCCACGGCCTCCGGCTGCTTGGTCCCGGTCTCCAGCACCATGCGGGTGCGGCCCGCCGCGCGGGCGTCCTCCTCCAGCGCCGCCAGGATGCGCCGGGCCAGGCCCCGGCCGCGCACCTGCTCGATCACGAACATCCGCTTGAGTTCGGCGTCCCCGTCGAGATTGCCCTCGTCGTTGGCGTCCTGGCTGCGCCAGCCGCCGGAGGCGACCGGGACGTCGTTCTCGTCGTACGCGATCAGGTACAGGCCGTTCGGCGGCGCGAAGTCCGACGGGTCCAGGTGCGTGGCGTCGCCGCCGTCGCCGTAGCGGACGTCGTACTCGGCCTGGACCTCGTCGTTGAGCTTCACGGCGTCGGGGTGGTCGAAGGGGACCCGGCGTATGTTCATGCTTCCTACCGTATATCGATGCGGAGTCCGGAGCGGGACAGCGTCCAGTGTGCCGGTATCGTGCCGGGATGTTCACCGTGACCTCCGTCAACGTCAATGGCCTGCGCGCCGCCGCGAAGAAGGGCTTCGTGGAGTGGCTCGCCGGCACCTGTGCCGATGTGCTGTGCCTCCAGGAGGTGCGGGCCGAGCCCCAGCAGCTGCCGGAGCACGTCCGTACGCCCGACGGCTGGCACGTGACGCACGCCCCCGCCGCCGCCAAGGGCCGCGCCGGCGTCTCCCTCTACACCCGCCGCGAGCCCGACCGCGTCCAGGTCGGCTTCGGCTCGACCGAGTTCGACGGCAGCGGCCGGTACGTCGAGGCCGACCTGCCCGGTGTGACGGTCGCCTCCCTATACCTGCCCTCCGGCGAGGTCGGCACCGAGCGCCAGGAGGAGAAGGTCCGCTTCATGGGCGAGTTCCTCGCCTACCTCAAGGAGCTGCGCGAGCGGGCCGCCGCCGACGGCCGCGAGGTCGTCGTCTGCGGCGACTGGAACATCGCCCACCGCGAGGCCGACCTCAAGAACTGGCGCGGCAACACCAAGAACTCCGGCTTCCTGCCGGAGGAGCGGGAGTGGCTGGGCCGGGTCCTCGACCCCGCCGAGGGCGGCTACGTGGACGTGGTGCGCGCCCTGCACCCGGATGTCGAGGGGCCGTACTCGTGGTGGTCGTACCGGGGGCGGGCTTTCGACAATGACGCGGGTTGGAGGATCGACTACCAGGTGGCCACCGCGGGGCTGGCCGCCAGGGCGGTCAAGGGGTATGTCGAGCGGGCCGCCACGCATGCCGAGCGGTGGTCCGACCACGCGCCCGTGACCGTGGTCTACGACCGCTAGGGGGCGTCGTTCGGATCATGCCGGGGTCGCGGGGTGTGGCACGCACATCTGCGGCGTTGTCGTCGGTTGCCAGGGCTCCGCCCTGGCGCCCTCCTCCGCCTTGCGGCTGCACGCACCACACCCCGCTCGACTCGGCCACAAGGCACCGTGGCTCGGAGCCGACCTGATCCAGACGACACCCCCTAGCCCCCGTCCCGTTCCCGTCCGGTCCTCGTACGGTCCTCGTCCGCCGGATTCCGTATCCGGCGGTCCAGGGCCAGGGAGAGTTCCGCCTCGATCACGCTGCGGGCGAGGGGGCGCAGGCGGGGGAGGTCCTGTTCGGGGGCGTGGCGCAGGACCAGGTCGGCGAAGAGGCCGGCGAGGGCGTCCGCGTGTTCGCGGACGCGGGCGCCGGCGCGGAGGACCTCGGCGAGGGGGATGCCCTCGCGGACCAGGGCGGAGGAGACCTCCAGCAGGCGGTGGCTGATGTGGACGATCTCGTCGCCGTCGGTGCCGAGGTAGCCGAGGTCCATGGCGGCGGCGAGGTTCTCGGGGGTGTCCTGGCCGTGGAAGCGGTCGGCGAGTTCCTCGGGGGTGAGGCGGACCGGGGTCTCCTCGGTGGGTTCGCCGAGGCCCAGCAGGTCGCCGACGTCGCGGCCGTGGTCGAAGGCGTCGGCGAGTTCCGCGATGCCGTTGAGGGTGTGGCCGCGCTCCAGCAGCGCCGCGATGGTGCGCAGGCGGGCCAGGTGGTGGTCGTCGTACCAGGCGATGCGGCCCTCGCGGCGGGGTGGCGGGATCAGTTTGCGTTCGCGGTAGAAGCGCAGGGTGCGCACCGTGATGCCGGCCAGCCGGGCCAGTTCCTCCATGCGGTATTCGCGCTTCTCGGTCACGGCACGACCCTAAGTCGTACCGACGGTAACTTTCCTCCGCCCGACCCCTACCCATGAGTACGGAGCTGTTCTACCCTCCCCATTGCGCCAGTGTTCACTGGCAGAGTTCTAGGCGATGCGTGGAGGCTTCGGGATGGCCGAGCACGAGCAGGTTCAAGAACACGTGCGGGTGGCGGTGGTCGGGTCCGGTTTCGGCGGGCTGGGGGCCGCCGTGCGGCTGCGCCGCGAAGGGATCACCGACTTCGTGGTGCTGGAGCGGGCCTCGAGCGTCGGCGGCACCTGGCGGGACAACAGTTATCCCGGGTGCGCCTGCGACGTGCCGTCCCACCTGTACTCCTTCTCCTTCGCGCCCAACCCCGAGTGGCCCCGCACCTTCTCCGGGCAGGAGCACATCCGCGCCTACCTGGAGCACGTCACCGACACCTTCGGGTTGCGTCCCCACCTCCGCTTCGACTCGGAGGTGAAGCGGATGGCGTGGGACGGCGAGCAGGCGCGGTGGGAGATCGACACCGCGAGCGGCCGGCTGACCGCCGACGTCGTGGTCTCCGCGAGCGGGCCGCTGTCCGACCCCAAGGTGCCGGACATCCCGGGCCTGGACTCCTTCCCCGGCAAGGTCTTCCACTCGGCCCGCTGGGACCACGACCACGACCTCACCGGCAAGCGCGTCGCCATGATCGGCACCGGCGCCTCCGCGATCCAGATCGTGCCGTCCATCCAGCCCGAGGTCGGCCGCCTCACCCTCTTCCAGCGCACGCCGGCCTGGGTGATGCCCCGCATGGACCGGGCGATCAGCGGCGCCGAGCGCGCCCTGCACCGGGCGCTGCCCGTCACCACCAAGCTGCGGCGCGGGCTGCTGTGGGGCATCCGGGAACTCCAGGTGCAGGCGTTCACCAAGCACCCCAACGAGCTGGGCTTCGTCGAGCAGATCGCCAAGCGCAACATGGGCGCCGCCATCAAGGACCCGGCCCTGCGTGCCAAGCTCACCCCGGACTACCGCATCGGCTGCAAGCGGATCCTGCTGTCGAGCACGTACTACCCGGCGCTCGCCAAGCCCAACGTGGACGTCGTCGCCAGCGGGCTGAGCGAGGTGCGCGGCTCCACCCTCGTCGCCGCCGACGGCACCGAGGCCGAGGCCGACGTGATCATCTTCGGCACCGGTTTCCACGTCACCGACATGCCCATCGCCGAGCGCGTCGTGGGCGCGGACGGGCGGACCCTCGCCGAGACCTGGAAGGGCGGCATGGAGGCCCTGCGCGGCGCCTCGGCGGCCGGCTTCCCCAACTTCATGACGATCATCGGGCCCAACACCGGGCTCGGGAACTCGTCGATGATCCTGATGATCGAGTCGCAGCTGAACTACATGGCGGACTACCTGCGTCAGATCAACGTGCTCGGCGGCCGGGTCGCCCTCGACGCCCGGCCCGCCGCCGTGCGGAACTGGAACCACCGGGTGCAGGAGCGCATGAAGCGCACGGTGTGGAACACCGGCGGCTGCACCAGCTGGTACCTGGACGCGAGTGGCCGCAACACCACCGTCTGGCCGGGCACGACCGCCGAGTTCCGGCGCTTGACGCGGCGGGTGGACCTGGCCGAGTACGACGTGCTGCGCCCGGCCGTCGCCGGAGCGGGCACCGGCACCGGCGCGGACGCGGGCGCGGGCAGGGACGCCGGCGCGGAGGTGAGCGCGTGAGCCGCCTGCTGCACGTCGCCGCCGGGCCGTACGCCCCGCCCGTGCCGGCCCGCGAGCTGACCGTCACCGCCGCCGACGGCGCCCGCATACACGTCGAGGTGCACGGCCCCGAGGAGGCGCCCGCGGTCGTCCTCGCGCACGGCTGGTGCTGCTCGACCGCCTTCTGGGCGGCGCAGATCCGCGAACTGGCCGCCGACCACCGGGTCATCGCCTACGACCAGCGCGGTCACGGCCGCAGCCCGGCCGATCCGGCGTGCGGCACCGAGGCCCTCGCCGACGACCTGGAAGCCGTCCTCGCGGCCACGCTCGGACCGGACGAACGGGCCGTGATCGCCGGGCACTCCATGGGCGGGATGACGGTGATGGCCGCCGCGGCCCGGCCCCGGGTGCGCGCGCACGTGGCGGCCGTGCTGCTGTGCAGCACCGGCAGTTCGCGGCTGGTGGCGTCCTCGACCGTGCTGCCGCTCGGGGAGGGCCGGGTACGGACCTGGCTGACCCGGCGGGTCCTCGGCTCCCGGGCCCCGCTCGGGCCGGTCACGCCGCTGGCGCGCAGGATCCTCAAGTACGGCACGATGGGACCCGGTTCGGCACCGCACATGGTCGAGGCCTGCGCCCGTATCGTGCACGCCTGCCCGCGCGGGGTGCGGCACGCCTGGTCGCAGGTGCTGGACCTGCTCGACCTCGACCACGGCGTACGGGAGTTGCGGATGCCGGTCGAGGTGGTGGTCGGCACCGCCGACCGGCTGACCCCGCCCGTGCACGCCCGCGCGCTGGCCGCCGCGCTTCCCCACTGCGTGGGGCTGACGGAACTCCCGGGTCTCGGCCACATGACGCCGGTGGAGGCGCCGGACCTGGTCAGCGGGAAGATACGCGCGCTGGCCGCCACCTACCTGACCGTCATATCCGCCGATCGCGTCGAGGACGCCGTACACGCCGAGGAGAGCGCATGAGCAGGGTGAGCCTGGAAGGGCGGGTCGCCGTCGTCACCGGAGCCGCTCGGGGCGTCGGGGAGCTGCTGGCCCGCAAGCTGTCCGCGCGCGGGGTGAAGGTCGCCCTGGTCGGCCTGGAGCCGGACGCGCTCAAGGAGGTCTCCGCGCGGCTGCACAGCGACAGCGAGCACTGGCACGCCGACGTCACCGACCACGAGGCGATGGCCCAGGTCGCCCGGGAGGTGAAGGAACGCTTCGGCAGGATCGACATCGTCGTCGCCAACGCGGGCGTCGCCACCGGCGGTCCCTTCGTCGAGTCCGACCCGGTGTCGTGGCGGCGGGTGATCGAGGTCAACCTGGTCGGCTCGGCGGTGACGGCCCGCGCCTTCCTGCCGGCGCTGCTGGAGAGCCGCGGCTACCTGCTCCAGGTCGCGTCCCTCGCCGCCCTCACCCCCGCGCCGATGATGAGCGCCTACTGCGCCTCCAAGTCCGGTGTGGAGGCGTACGCGCACTGTCTGCGCGGCGAGGTCGGCCACCGGGGCGTGAAGGTCGGCGTCGGGTATCTGTCCTGGACCGACACGGACATGGTGCGCGGCGCGGACCAGCACGACGTGATGCGGGAGTTGCGGCAGCGGCTGCCCTGGCCGTCGAACAAGACGTACCCGCTGGGCCCGGCGGTCGACCGGCTCGTGGAGGGCATCGAGCGGCGTTCCGCCCACGTCTACGGGCAGTGGTGGCTGCGCGGCATGCAGGGGATGCGCGGGTATCTGCCGGCCGTCATCGGCACCGTCGGGCAGCGCGAGATGCGGCGCTTCGGGGACCGGTTGAACGGGGTGCGGCCCGGCCTGGTCGGCGCGGGCGGAGCGGCCGACGAACAGGAGCGGACC
This sequence comes from Streptomyces sp. BK79, assembly GCF_044142145.1. Lineage (NCBI taxonomy): Bacteria > Bacillati > Actinomycetota > Actinomycetes > Kitasatosporales > Streptomycetaceae > Streptomyces > Streptomyces sp. BK79. The sequence continues at coordinate 29,044 of NZ_JBHVOC010000041.1, read as the reverse complement.
AGCGCCGCTACGGTCCGTAAGTGATCGACATGCGCACGGTCACGGCTCGTGTGAATCTGATCGAGCCCGGCCGATCCGGCCGGACCCGAACAGCACAGGAGTGAACCCACATGGGTATGAAGGACCAGTTCCAGAACAAGGCCGAGCGCATGCAGGAGCAGGGCAAGCAGCGTGCCGAGCAGGGCAAGCAGCGTGCCGAGCAGGCCAAGGACCAGTTCCAGAACCGCGACCGCCGTCGTGACGAGGACGAGGCCGACCCGTCCTCGCGCCGCCGGGACGCGGACGAGCGGTTCCAGGAGAGCTACGACGCCTGACGCGTCGCGGCCGAAGTGACGCAGGGGCGCCCTCCGTTCGCGCGGAGGGCGCCCTTGCGCGTGTCCGGGCGGGCCGGCGCCTGCCCGCTCGGGTCCGGGCGGGCCGACGCCTCAGGCGCGAGGATCAGGCGCGGGGAATCAGGCACGGGGATCAGGCGCGGGGATCAGGCGCGGGGTGGCAGTGGCGGGCGGGAGCGGTCGGGTACGTCCCCGTAACCGGGCGGCGTGGCGGGCGGGTTGGTCTCCAGCAGCTCCAGCGCCAGCCGGACCGCCTCGTCCAGCACCGGGTAGCGGCCCTCGGCCCAGTCCAGCGGGGTGCGCAGGGCCTCGACGTCGGGGGCGACGCCGTGGTTCTCCACGGACCAGCCGTACGCGTCGAACCAGGCCGCGTTCATCGGCACCGTGATCACCGTGCCGTCGCCGAGGCGGTGCCGGCCGGTCATGCCGACCACGCCGCCCCAGGTGCGCTGCCCGACCACCGGGCCGAGCCGCAGCAGCTTGAACGCGGCCGTGATCATGTCGCCGTCGGAGGAGGTCGCCTCGTCCGCGACCGCGACGACCGGGCCGCGCGGGGCGTCGGAGGTGTACGACACCGGCTGGGCGTCCCGCGTCAGGTCCCAGCCCAGGATGGTGCGGGTCAGCTTCTCGATGACGAGTTCGCTGATGTGCCCGCCCGCGTTGCCGCGCACGTCCACGATCAGCGCGGGCATGGAGACCTCCATGCGCAGGTCCCGGTTGAACTGCGCCCAGCCGGAGCCGCCCATGTCGGGGATGTGCAGGTAGCCGCAGCGTCCGCCGCTCAACTCCCGTACGACCGCCCGGCGTTTGGTCACCCAGTCCTGGTAGCGCAGCGGCCGTTCGTCGATCAGGGGGACGACGGCGACCCTGCGGGCGGGGCCCGGGCCGCCTTCCGCCGGGGCGAAGGTCAGCTCCACCGTCGTACCGCCCGCGCCGGCCAGCAGCGGGTACGGGCCCGTCACCGGATCCACCGGGCGGCCGTCCACGTGGGTCAGGGCCGCGCCCTCGCGGATGCCCGTGCCGGCCAGCGGGGAGCGGGCCTTGGAGTCGGAGGAGTCGCCGGGCAGGATGCGCTTGACCACCCACCGGCCGTCCCGGCACACGATGTTGGCGCCGAGCAGGCCCTGCCAGCGCTGGTAGTGCGCCGGGCCCTCGTTGCGCCGGGCGGCGACGACGTAGGCGTGCGAGGTGCCCAGCTCGCCGAGCACCTCGCGCAGCAGGTCGGCGAACTCGTCCGGGGTGGCGACCCGTTCGACCAGCGGGCGGTACTGGTCCAGCACCGCGTCCCAGTCGATGCCGCACATGCCGGGGTCCCAGAAGTAGGCGCGGATCAGACGGCCGGCCTCGTCGTACGCCTGGCGCCACTCGGCGGCCGGGTCGACCTCGTGCAGGATGCGGCGCAGGTCGATCCAGGTGGTCGAGTCGCCGTCGCCCGCCTCGGTGGCCGGTACGGCGCGCAGGTCGCCCTCGTCGAGCACGACCAGGCGGGAGCCGTCGCCGCTGACCCGGAACCAGTCGAGGTGGCCGACCAGTTCGGACTTCCTCGCCTTGGCGAGGTTGAAGTGCTCCAGGGTGGGCCGCTCGCTCGGGTCGGCCGGATTGGCGAAGGTCTCGCCGAGCGCGCCGGAGATGGGCCAGCGCAGCCAGACCAGGCCGCCGCCGGCGACCGGGTGCAGCGCCGAGTACTTCGAGGCGGGGACCGGGAACGGGGTCACCCGCGCCTCCAGCCCCTCCACCTCGACGGTCACCGCGCCGCCCTCGCCGGGCTCGTCCTCCAGCGGGTCCAGGCCCCCGGCGGCCGGGCGGCCCTCCGGGTTCAGGGCGAAGGGGGAGGGGGTCGCGGAGGACAGCGGTACGAGGTAGGGGCGGCAGCCCAGCGGAAAGGAGAGGTCGCCGGTGTGCACGTCGTACACCGGGTCGAAGCCGCGCCAGGAGAGGAAGGCGAGGTAGCGGCCGTCCCGCGTGAACACCGGGTTCTCGTCCTCGAAGCGGCCGTCGGTGACGTCGATCACCAGCGGGCCTCGCCGGGCGTTCTGGCCGTCCTGGCCGTTCCGTCCGCCGATGCGGGCCATCTTGATCTGCCGCAGGGAGCGGCCGATGCCGGGGTGGGACCAGGTGAGCCAGGCCCCGTCCGGGGAGAAGGCTAGGTCGCGCACGGGGCCGTTGCCGGACCGGACCAGCTCGATGACGCCGCCTGCGGCGGTCCCGGCGGGACGGGCGTCGCGGCTTGGGCCCGCCGGGGCTCCCGGACCCGCCGGGTCTTCCGTGCTTTCCGGGGCTCCCGGACCCGCCGGGCTTCCCGAGTCTCCCGTGCCCTCCGGGCCTCCCGTGCCCCCCGTCCCCTCCAGTGCCTCGACGGTGTCCGTCTCCTCCGAGACGTCGAGGAGCAGCAGTCGGCCGTCGTGCGAGGCGATGGCCAGCCGCTCGCCCGCCGGGTCCGAGACCAGCTCCAGCACCCGGCCCAGCCGTCCGGAGGCCAGCCGGCGGGGCGCGCGGCCGCCGGTCGCGCGGGGCAGGTGGCCGATCTCGACGGCGTCCTCGCCCTCCGCGTCCGTCACGTACGCGATCCGGCCGCTCTCCCCGAGCATCTCGGGCAGCCGCACCCGTACCCCGGGCGTGTCGGCGAGGGTGCGGGCGGGGCCGTCGCGGTGGGTGAGCCAGTACAGGCTGCCGCGTACGACGACGGCGCTGGCCCGGCCCGTCTCGTCGACGGAGACGCCGCCGACGTGCTGGGCGGCGGGCACCTGATACCGGCGCCGCCCGGCCCGGGGCCCGCTCAGCCGCACGTCGAGCCGGCGCGGCACCGCCCCGGGCGACAGGTCGTCGACGATCCACAGGTCGCCCGCGCACTGGTACACGACGCGGTTGCCGTCGCTCGACGCGTGCCGGGCGTAGCAGGCGTCGTGGTCGGTGTGGCGGCGCAGGCCGGAGCCGTCGTGGGCGCAGGAGTAGAGGTTGCCGACGCCCTCGTGGTCGGAGAGGAAGGCGATCCGCCCGCCGACGAACATGGGGGAGTGCAGGTGCCCGGGGAGGTCGGGCAGCAGCCGCTTCCCGTGCAGCCAGAGCCGGCCCGTGGCGCCGCCCCGGTAGCGCTTCCAGGCGGCCGGCTCGTGCGGCGGGGTGCCGGTGAGGAGCAGGGTCCTGCGTTCCCCGTCGAGGTCGGCGGCCTGGATGTCGGTGACCGGGCCCCAGGGCAGTTTGCGGCCGGGGTCGCCGTCGGGGACGACCTTGTGCGCCCAGGTCAGATGGGAGAAGGGCTCACCGTGCGAGGAGACGGCGAGGACGGCCGTGCCGCCGTCCGGGTCGGGGGGCGTCCAGCCGCACACCCGCGCGTCCAGGCTGCCCCAGTGGGTGAGCTGCCGTGCGGGGCCCCCGTCCACGGGGACGAGGTGGACCTCCGGCACCAGGCTGCGCCAGCTGGTGTACGCGATGTGCCGGCCGTCGGGGGAGAAGCGGGGGTGGCCGGTCTTGGCGCGGTCGACGGTGAGCCGCCAGGCGCGGCCCGGCCCGTCGAGGCGGGCGAGCCAGAGGTCGTCCTCGGCCACGAAGCACAACTGGTCGCCACTGAGGTGCGGAAGGCGCAGATAGCTCACCCACCCCATGCTTTGCCGGGGGCCGGGCACCGGCAACTCGGCCCCGCGCCCGCGGACGTTTATGAGTAACCGACAACCGTGACCCAGACCACGTACGAAACCGTTTCGTTTCGTTAGGGGTGGGGGTACATTGGTCCTGTACGAAACGGTGTCGTACTGAACGGAAGCAGGAAGGAGTGAGCGAGATGACGGCCGAAGCCGCCACCGCACGCCGCAGCAGGATCACTCCCGAGCGCGAGGCCGAGCTGTACGAGGCCGTGCTCGACCTGCTCCGCGAAGTCGGCTACGACGCCCTCACCATGGACGCCGTGGCCGCCCGCACCCGGTCCAGCAAGGCGACGCTCTACCGCCAGTGGGGCGGCAAGCCCGAGCTGGTCGTCAAGGCCATGCGGCACAACAAGCCCGGTGAGATCGACGAGGTCGACACCGGCACGCTGCGGGGCGACCTGCACGCCCTGATGGCCCACGAGGACGACTGCACCATGGCCCAGAACTCCGCGCTGATGCGGGGCGTGGCCATGGCGCTGCACCAGAACCCGGACCTGCGCCAGGCCCTGCGGGACCAGCTCATCGAGCCGGAGATGGTGCAGTTCCGGCGCCTGCTGCAACGCGCCGTCGACCGGGGCGAGATCAGAGCGGACTGTCCGGCGCTGGACTTCCTGGTGCCCATGATGGTCGGCGCGTTCGCCACCCGCACACTGCTGGAGGACCAGCCCCCGACCCGGGCCTTCCTCCTCTCGTACATCGACGCCGTGATCCTCCCCGCCCTCGGCGCACCCACCACCTGACCTGTCCCCCCTCCGACACCTCCGACAGGCCACCCCAGACACGTCCCCCAGTTGAGCCCCACCTGACGTCACCGCTCACGTCGTCGGGCCGATCCCCCCTGCCCTGATGATCCACGACCTGACCGGGAGTACGCCCTCGTGGCCACGTTCCTCTACAAACTCGGCCGGCTCGCCTTCCGCCGACGGCACTTCGTCGCCCTCATATGGGTGGCGCTGCTGACGCTCGCGGGCGTCGGCGCGGCCAGCGCCCCGCCGGCCGGCACCACCTCCTTCTCCATCCCCGGCACCGAGGCCCAGAAGGCCTTCGACCTGCTGGAAGAGCGCTTCCCCGGCACCAGCGCCGACGGGGCGACCGCACGGGTCGTCTTCAAGGCGCCGGCCGGCGAGAAGATGACGGACGCCGGCCACAGGGCGACCGTCGAGAAGACCGTCGGCGACCTCGCCGACGGCTCCGAGGTCGCCTCGGCCGTCGACCCGTACACCGGCAACGCCGTCAGCGAGGACGGCACGATCGCCTACGCGTCGGTCAGGTACGACGTCTCCGGCATGGAGCTGGAGGACTCGACCAAGGACGCCCTGGAGGACGCCGCCCAGCAGGCGCGCGACGCCGGGCTTACCGTCGAGATCGGCGGTGACGCGCTCCAGGCCGTCCCGCACACCGGCGCCACCGAGATCATCGGCATCGGCGTCGCCGCCGTGGTCCTCGTCATCACCTTCGGCTCGCTGGTAGCGGCCGGGCTGCCCCTGCTGACGGCCCTGATCGGCGTCGGCATCGGCGTCGCCTCGATCACGGCCCTGGCCAGCGCGCTGGAGCTGGGCTCCACCACCTCCATCCTGGCGATGATGATCGGCCTCGCGGTCGGCATCGACTACGCCCTGTTCATCGTCTCCCGCTACCGCGCCGAACTCGCCGAGGGACGCGAGCGCGAGGAGGCCGCGGGCCGCGCGGTCGGCACCGCCGGATCGGCGGTCGTCTTCGCCGGCCTCACGGTCGTCATCGCCCTCGTGGGCCTCGCGGTCGTGAACATCCCGATGCTGACCAAGATGGGCGTCGCGGCGGCCGCCACCGTCGCCATCGCCGTCCTGATCGCCCTCACGATGGTCCCCGCGCTGCTCGGCTACGCCGGCCGCAGGGTCAAGCCGGCCGGTGCGAAGGGCAAGCTGCTGGGCCGCCGCGCCCCCCGCGAGGACGCCGACCGGAACGCGGACACGCGGACGGCGGAGAAGCGGCAGCCCAAGGACAACCTCGGCACCCGCTGGGCGCGCTTCGTCGTCCGGCGTCCGGTCGCCGTCCTCCTGCTGGGCGTCGTCGGCCTCGGCGCCGCGGCCGTCCCGGCGGCCTCCCTGGAACTGGGCCTGCCCGACGACGGCTCCCAGCCGACGTCCACGACCCAGCGCCGGGCCTACGACCTGCTCTCGGAGGGCTTCGGCCCCGGCTTCAACGGCCCGCTGATGGTCGTCGTGGACGCCAAGGGCAGCGACGCGCCGCAGCAGGTGTTCACCGACGTGTCGAACGAGATCAAGGGCCTCGACGACGTCGTGGCGGTGACCCCGCCCGCGCCCAACAAGGCCGGCGACACCGCGACGATCACCGTGATCCCGGACTCCAAGCCGTCCTCCGTCCAGACCGAGGACCTGGTGCACGCCATCCGTGACGCGGGCGGCGACATCAAGGCGGACACCGGCGCGGAGACCTTGGTGACCGGCTCGACGGCGATGAACATCGACGTCAGCCAGAAGCTCAACGACGCGCTGGTGCCGTACCTGGTCCTGGTGGTCGGCCTGGCCTTCCTCCTCCTGATCGTGGTCTTCCGCTCGATCCTGGTCCCGCTGAAGGCGGCCCTCGGCTTCCTGCTCTCCGTCATGGCGGCCCTCGGCGCGGTCGTCGCGGTCTTCCAGTGGGGCTGGCTGTCCGGCCTGATGGGCGTCGAGGAGACCGGTCCGGTCATGTCGATGATGCCGATCTTCATGGTCGGCGTGGTCTTCGGCCTGGCGATGGACTACGAGGTCTTCCTGGTCACCCGTATGCGGGAGGCGTTCGTCCACGGCGAGCAGCCCGGCCAGGCGGTCGTCACCGGCTTCAAGCACGGTGCGCGGGTGGTCACGGCCGCGGCGGTCATCATGATGGCGGTCTTCGCGGGCTTCATCGGCTCCAGCGAGTCGATGGTCAAGATGATCGGCTTCGGCCTGGCGATCGCCGTCTTCTTCGACGCGTTCGTCGTCCGCATGGCCATCGTCCCGGCGGTCCTCGCCCTGCTCGGCAAGAAGGCCTGGTGGCTGCCGAAGTGGCTGGACCGCGCACTGCCCAACGTGGACGTCGAGGGCGAGGGCCTGCGCACCGCCGAGGAGCGGGGCGCCGACCCCGACGAGGACCGGGCGCTGGTGCGCACCTGACACCCGTCGCCCGACGGGCACGACAGAGACCAGCCGGTGAGGGCTCCGTGGGGACGGGGCTGCCCTCACCGGCTTCCTGTCGTACATCCTGGTACGGGGATGTACGAGGGACCTAGGGGGATGTACGGACGCGGCGCCGGCCCCGCAACCCGGTCGCGTGCCGGGTACACGCACCGCTACGGTGCCGTCCATGACGACCGACGACACCGCGGCGACGACCGCCGCCCCCGCCGTCCACCCCCGTTTCGCCCAGGCCCTGCGCGGACTCGGGCTCGGCGACCTGACCGCCGAGGTCCGGCACTTCCCCGAGGCCACGCGCACCGCCACCGAGGCCGCCGCCGCCATCGGGTGCGAGCTGAGCCAGATCTGCAAGTCGCTCGTCTTCGCCGCCGACGGCGTGCCGGTGCTGGTCCTCATGGACGGCGCCTCCCGCGTCGACGTGGAGCGGGTCCGCGAGGAACTCGGCGCGGGCAAGGTCACCCGGGCCAAGGCCGACGTCGTACGCGAGACCACCGGGTACGCCATCGGCGGCGTCCCGCCCTTCGGGCACCGGGAGCGGACCCGGGTGCTCGCCGACCGGTCCCTGCTCGCCCACGAGGTCGTCTGGGCCGCCGCCGGCACCCCGTACGCGGTCTTCCCGATGGAGCCCGGGCAACTCGTCGCCACCGCCGGCGCCACCCTCGTGGACGTGCGCGAACGCCCCGAGTGACCTCACCGGCCACCGCCGGGGTGATGCGTACGACGCCCGTGAGGCGCACCCTGGAAGAAGGTGTTCCGGAGGTGATCGTCATGATGCACACCGCAGTGGGATGGCATGTCGAGCTGGAGTTCATGGAGGACGACCAGCACACGCGGGCGGTCGCGATGGTGCGGCTCCCCGACGGCACCGAGGTCCGCGCGCACGGTCACGCCAGCCGGCACCGCGTCGACCCCCACCAGCCGAGGGTCGGCGAGGAGGTCGCGGGGGCGCGGGCGTTGAACGAGCTGGCGATGCGACTGCTCACCAAGGCGCACGACGAGATCGACGCGGCGTCGGGCAGGACGTCCCACCCGATCCACGTGTGAGACGCCCCGAGGCGCGCCCCGGCCGGCGGCGTGAGGCGTACGCCTAGCCGGTGGCGAGCGACGTACGGACCGCCCGCACCAGGGCCTGGGCCCGCGGGTCGGCCGTCACGGTCTTGCGGAAGCCGTTGGTGACGTAGCCGAACGCGATGCCCGCCTCCGGGTCGGCGAAGCCGAGGGCGCCGCCGCGGCCCGGGTGGCCGAAGGAGCCGGGGGACAGGAACGGCGACGCGCTGCCGTGCAGCATGTACCCGAGGCCGAAGCGGGTGCCCACGACGAGGACCCGGTCCGGTCCGGCCGACTCCTCGGCGCGGGCCCGTTCCGTCGTCGCGGGATCGAACAGCCGCGGGTGCCGCGTCACGCCGTCGACCTCGCCGATCAGCGCCGCGTAGAACCGGGCCAGCGCGTCCGCCGTCGCGACGCCGTTGGTCGCCGGGAGGGCCGCGGCGCGGTAGGCGGGGTCGTTCTGGTCGGGGAACGGCGTGATCGCGGCGAAGGCGCGGCGGGTGAGGGAGCCGGGGTCCTGGTACGCCTCGGTGACGGACCGCTTGGGCCGCAGGCGCGGGCCGTCCCCCGACGGCTCGGGGTCCTCCAGGCGTCCGACCCGCCCGGCGCGGCCCGCCGCCTCCTCGGCGGGCGGCAGCCCCACCCACAGGTCCAGCCCCAGCGGCCGGGCGATCTCGTCCGCGAGGAACTCCCCGGCGCTCCGCCCGCCGGTCACCCTGCGCACCAGCTCGTCGAGCAGCCAGCCGTACGTCAACGCGTGGTAGCCGTGGTCGGTGCCCGGCTCCCAGACGGGTGCCTGGGCGGCGACGGCCTCGGGGCCCCGCAGCGGGTCGAGGGCCTCCTCGGGGGTGAGCGGGCGGTCGAGGACCGGCAGCCCGGCCCGGTGGCTCAGCACGTGCCGCACCAGCACCCGCTCCTTGCCGTGCGCCTTGAACCGCGGCCAGTACGACGCCACCGGCGCGTCCAGGTCCAGCTCCCCGCGCTGGTGCAGCAGCAGCGGTACGGCGGCGGCGACGCCCTTCGTCGCCGAGCGCACGACCTGCGCGGTGCCCCGGCGCCACGGCTCGGCGCCGTCCGCGACGCCGTCCGCCGCGCGCTCCGCGCCGTCGACGTGCTTGGTGCCGCCCCACAGGTCGACGACCTTGCGTCCGTCCCGGTAGACGGCGACCGCGGCGCCCCGGTCACCGCGCTCGGTGAAGTTGCGTGCGAACGCGTCCCTGACCGGCTCGAAGCCCTCGGCGACCGTGCCGTGCACGTTCACGTCCACGTTTCCGCTTCCTTCCGCTCTCCTGTGACAGGGGGTGATAGGGGGTGGCAGTGGGTGCAACCGCCACCGACCGCCCCCGATTCCGCCCCCGGTTCCCCCTCGCGATTCCGCCCCGGCCCGAGCGCTCATCTCACCTGTGATATTCGGCCCGAAAGGCGTGGGACGGGAAATGTGGGACATTGGATGAGGGGTGGACGCACAGCTTTCGCACAGGTGGCACAGGTGGCACAGCGCTAGGGGCGATCCGATGTCCGTTGTCGAAGAGTACGCACGAGCCCACATCCTGACGGACGCGGACCTCCCGGACGCGGACGACGGCGGAGCGATACCCGTCGTGCTGCGTTACGACCCCGACCACGACCCGCGGTCCGTGCGGGTGGCGCTCCCCGCGCGGGGGCACGGTGCCGGCCCCCGCGAGTGGACCTTCACCCGGGCGCTGCTGGAACAGGGGCTGCGCGCGCCGGCCGGCCGCGGCGAGGTGCGGGTGTGGCCGTGCGGCCGGGTGCAGACCGTCGTCGAGTTCCACACCCCGCAGGGCTGCTCGGTGGTCCAGTTCGAGACCAAGGCGCTCATGCGGTTCCTGCGCCGCACCTACACGGCGGTGGCCCAGCCGGTGGCCCACTGAACCACCGGCCGCCCACGCCCGCGCCGGTCAGCCCGCGTTCTTCAGCAGCGCCGCGACGATCGGCCCCGCGCTCTCGCTGCCGTGGCCGCCCTGCTGGACCACGCCCGCGGCGGCCAGGTCGCCCTTGTACGCCGTGAACCAGCCGTTGGGCTTCTCCTGCCCGTCGACCTCCGCCGAGCCGGTCTTCGCGCCGGCGTCGCCGCCGACCCCGGTCATCGCCTCCGCGGCGGTGCCCGCGGCCGCCGTGTAGGACATCAGGTCGCGCAACTGCGCCAGCGTGGACGCCGACATGGTGCGCGAGGCGGTGGCGAGCGCGCGCCCGTCGACCGAGGGGGCGACCAGGTACGGCTGGTGGAAGCTGCCCGACTTCACGGTCGCCGCCACGGACGCCATGTTCAGCGGGTTCATCCGCACCCCGCCCTGGCCGATCAGGGAGGCGGCCATCGGGGCCGCGCTCTGCACCGGCACCGCGCCGTCGAAGGTGGGCACACCGACCGACCAGTTGTTCATGGACAGGCCGAACACCTCCTTCGCCTGCCGGGTCAGGTCGTCGTTCTCCAGCTTCGGCGCCTGGCTGATGAAGGCGGTGTTGCAGGAGCGGGCGAAGCTCGCCTTGAAGGTGCCGTCCTTGATCTCGAACTTGTCGTCGTTCTGGAACTTCCAGCCGCCGTAGCTGAAGTACTTCGGGCACGGGTGCTTCTTGTCCGCCGACGCCAGGTTCTTCTCGATCAGCATCGAGGCGGTGACGACCTTCATCGTGGAACCGGGCGCCAGCGAGCCCTGGAAGGCGGTGTTGAAGCCGCGGCCGCCGTTGGCGACGGCGAGGATCTCGCCCGTGGAGGCGCGCAGCAGGACCACCGACGCCCGTGGCTTGCCGGACACCTGCTTCTCGGCGGCGGCCTGGAGGGCGGGGTCCAGGGTGGTCTTCAGGGTGCCGGGCGTGCCCTCGCTCAGCTCCAGCAGCGTCTTGTCGGAGACCTTCGCCGCCTTGGACTCCTTGCCGCGGACCACGCGCAGTTCGACGCCCGGGGTGCCGCCGGCCCGCTTGCCGTACTTCTCGCGCAGGCCGTCCAGGACGGTGCCCAGCGACGGGTACTTCGCGGCGGTGAGTTCCGCGCCGTCCCGGTCCAGCGCCTTGACCGGCGGGGTCCCGGCCTCCCCGGTGACCAGCCGGTCGCCGTCCTTCAACTCCGGGTGGACCACGGCGGCGTGCCAGTCGACGCGCGGCTCGCCGTCACCGGCCCGGCGGACGACGGTCAGCGCGCTGTCGTACGCCAGCGGCTTCGCCGTCTCCTCGTGGGCGACGGTGGCCTTCACCGAGAACGGCACCTTCTCCCCGGCCGGGGTGCCCGCGGTGAGCGTGGCGTCCTTGACGCGGGCGTCCTTCGTCCAGCCGGTGAGCTGCGCCTTCGCCGCCTCGGCGTCGTCGGTCGCGGCGGCGGCCCCGGCGATGTCGCCGCTCTGCCAGGCGGACAGGAAGCGCTCGGCCGCCGAGGTGACCTCGGCCGCCGACAGGGGGCCCGACTTCACCTCGTTCCCCGGCGCGGACCTGGTCCGCGCGCCGTCCTCGGCGCCGGGCCCGCCGCCGTACATCGCGTAGGCACCGAATCCGGCGCCGGCCACGATCACGGCGGCCACGCTGCCGATCACGGCGGGTTTCGTCTTCCGCCGCTCACCGGCGGCCCTTCTGCTGTTCACTGCGTCCCGTTCCTCCGCGGCGCCCGTCGTCGCGGGTCCGCCGGTGCCCTTGCTGCGTCACGCTTCCAACGACGGCGACCACCCTAGGGGGTGTTCCGAGGGGCGTCCGACGCCTCCCGTCCGCCGTGCGGCGGACGGGACGTCACCTCCCACCGGCCCGCCCGCCGGGCCGGGTTCAGCCCCCGGCCCGCAGTACGTCCGCCACGATCGGGCCGGCCGCGTCACCGCCGTGGCCGCCCGCCTCGGTCATCGCCGCCGCCGCGACGTCACCCCGGAACCCGGTGAACCAGCTGTTGGACGTGGTCTGCCCGTCCACCTCGGCCGAGCCCGTCTTGGCGCCGATGTCGCCGCCGAGTCCGGACATGGCCGCGGCGCCGGTGCCCTGCGTGGCGGTGAGCCGCATCATCTGCTTGAGCTGGGCGGCGGTGCTCTGCGGCACGCCCTTGGCGGTGGCCAGCCGCCGGCCGTCCAGGTCGGGGGAGACCAGGTAGGGCTGGCGGAACTCGCCGGTGATGGCGGTCGCCGTCACGGACGCCATGTTCAGCGGGTTCATCTGCACCTGGCCCTGGCCGATGGCGCCCGCCGCCCGGTCCGGGCCGCTCACCGCGGGGACCTTGCCGTCGAAGGAGACGATGCCGGTCTGCCAGTCGTCCCGGCCCAGCCCGAAGCGCTCCTCGGCCTCCGCCGTCAGCGAGGCGTCCGTCAGCGGCTCCTCGTCGATGAGCTTGATGAAGCCCGTGTTGCAGGAGCGCATGAAGGTGTTGGCGAGGGTGGCGCCCTCGTCGGGCGCCATGCCGGTGAGGTTCTTGAAGGTCTGGCTCTGCCAGGTCGCCGTGTCCGGGCAGGGCGCCGGGCCGTTCATCGTGGTCACGCCGTTGTCGATGAGCATGGCCGCGGTGATGATCTTCATGGTGGAGCCGGGGGCGACGCGTCCCTGGAAGGCCGCGTTGAAGCCGTCCGCCCGGTTGTTCGCCACGGCCAGCACCTCGCCGGTGCTGGGCTCGACGGCCACCACCGAGGACTCGCCGTACCGTTTCACCGCCCGCTCGGCCGCCGCCTGGACGCCCGCGCTGAGCGTCGTCTCCAGCCTGCCCGGCTCGCCCTGGGCCAGGGTCAGCAGCGGGGTGTCCGGCCCGCCGTCGCTCCCGTGCCGGATCACCAGCTCGACCCCCGGGGTGCCGCCCGCCTTGTCGCCGTACTTCTCCCGGAGCGTGGCCAGGACCGGGCCGAGGGAGGGGTACTTCTCCTTGGTGAGCACGGCGCCGTCGCGGCCGACCGCCTGGATCTGCGGGGTCGCCGACTCCTCGGTGACCAGGGTGTCGCCGTCCTTCAGGTCCGGGTGGACGACGGACGGCCGCCAGTCGACCAGCGCCCGCCCGGTGGTCTGCCCGCGCACCACCGTCAGCTCGCTCTTGTACGTCAGCGGCTTGGTCGCGCCCTCGTACGACACCTTCGCCTTCACGGTGAACGGCACGGCGGTGCCGGTCGCCTCGCCGGGCGTGATCCGGACGCCGGTGATGTGCGCCTCGTCGCCGTAGGCGGTCAGCAGCGTCCCGGCGACCGCCGCGTTGTTCGTGTGCGAGGCCGCCGTGGCGGCGTCCCCCTTCTCCCAGGCCGTGAAAAACTTCTCCGCCGTCTCCTCGACCTCGTCACCGCTCGGCGGACCGCTCTTGACCGACGCCCCGGCGGGCCCCGAGCCCCCGTCGCCGTTCAGCGCCGAGACGACGTTGTAGGTGCCGTACCCGGCCCCGCCGACCATCACGGCGAACACGCCGCCTATGACGGCGACCTTCACCCCCCTGCCCATCGGCAGTCCCTCCCCGTCGGATCCCCGTTCCGTACTCCTTCCGCACGCGGGCTTGAACGCGTTCAGAAGCAGTTGTGGGTAGCACTCTAGGTGCGGGGAGTGACATGCGGGACGGTTGTTTCCGTATGTTGGCCGAATGGAGATCCGGTGTGCCGGCGCCCGCTCACACCCACGTGTCCAGCCACATACGTGACCGCCAGTCCTCCATCGGGATGGCGGTGCCGGTGTAGAGGGGCCAGAAGTAGATGAAGTTCCAGGCGATGAGCAGCACCAGGACGCCCGCGCCCGTGGCCCCCGCGACGCGCCGGGCGTCGCCGCAGCCCGGCCGGCCGATGACCGCCCCCAGCAGCATCGCCACCGCCAGGCACAGGAACGGCAGGAAGACCACGGCGTAGAACAGGAAGATCGTGCGCTCCTGGTAGAAGAACCAGGGCAGGTAGCCGGCCACGATCCCGCAGGCGATGGCTCCCGCGCGCCAGTCCCGGCGGAAGACCCAGCGCCACAGGACGTACAGCAGCGCGAAGCAGCCCACCCACCACAGCAGCGGCGTGCCGAGCGCAAGCACCTCGCGGGCGCACTTCTCGCCCGCGTCGGCCGGGCAGCCGTCCGTACCGGCCGCGGGCGACTCGTAGAAGTAGGAGACCGGACGGCCCAGGACGATCCAGCTCCACGGGTTCGACTGGTAGGTGTGCGGCGAGGTCAGGTGGGTGTGGAAGTCGAGGACCTGCGTCTCGTAGTGCCACAGGCTGCGCAGCCAGTCCGGCAGGAACGACCAGGAACTCTCCTTGCCGTCGGTCGCCGCCCAGTTCCGGTAGTAGCCGCCGCTGCCGTCGGCGGGGGAGAGGATCCAGCCCAGCCAGGACAGCACGTACGTGGCCAGCGCCACCGGCACCGTCGACAGGAACGCCCAGCCCAGGTCGTACCTCAGCACCGCCAGATGCGGCCGGTGCGCGCCCGCGACCCGGCGGGTGCCGACGTCCCACAGCACGGCCATCACACAGAAGGCCGCCATGATGTACAGGCCGTTCCACTTGGTCGCCGCCGCCAGGCCCAGCATCAGGCCCGCCGCCAGCCGCCACGGCCGCCACCCGAAGCGGAACGTCTCCGCGAGGTCCGCGTCCGGGCGCACCCGGCCGTCCTCGTCCACCGGCAGCGCGGCGGCGAGTCTCCCGCGCGCCCAGTCGCGGTCGGCGACCAGGCAGCCGAACGCCGCCAGCACGAAGAACATCAGCACGCCGTCCAGCAGCGCGGTGCGGCTCATCACGAAGTGCAGCCCGTCCAGCGCCATCAGCGCGCCCGCCAGGCAGCCCAGGAACGTGGACCGGAACAGCCGCCGCCCGATCCGGCACAGCAGCAGCACCGACAGCGTGCCGAGCAGCGCCGTCATGAACCGCCAGCCGAACGGGTCGAACCCGAACAGCAGCTCGCCGAGACCGATGACGTACTTGCCGACCGGCGGATGCACGACGTACGCCGCGTCCGTGGGGATCGGGACGTCGCCGCCGGAATTCAGGACCAGGTCGTTGGCGTTCTTGTCCCAGTTGACCTCGAAACCGCGGTGGATCAGCGCCCAGGCGTCCTTGGCGTAGTACGTCTCGTCGAATATCACCGCCTTCGGGCTGCCCAGGTTCCAGAACCGCAGCACGCCCGCGAGCAGCGCCACCAGCAGCGGCCCGCCCCACGCCGACCAGCGCACGAGCCGGTCGGCGCGCGGCTTCGACAGGCCGAGGAAGACCCACAGGCGGGGACCGGGGCGCGTGTACGGCGGCACCAGCCGGCCGCGGACGTCGTCGGCCGCGGGCCCCGCCGTGTAGCCGAAGCGGCGCAGCCGCTGCGGCCAGGTGGTCCGCCGGTCGTGCGGCGCCTGGTCCTGCCGGGTGTCCGTGGAGGACGCGGTACTGGTCACCGCGCCATCGTAGGGAACCGCGCTGTGTGCGTCCCGCGCATGGCCCCGACCGGTGGTCCGGATGCGTTCCGGTCCGCCCGCTGCTGGGAGGATGGGGAGGTGACTGGAACCCTTGTACTGGCGGGCACCCCCATCGGCGACGTCCAGGACGCCCCGCCCCGGCTCGCCGCGGAACTGGCCGGCGCGGACGTCGTCGCCGCCGAGGACACCCGGCGGCTGCGCCGGCTCACCCAGGCGCTCGGCGTCACGACGTCGGGGCGTGTCGTGTCGTACTTCGAGGGCAACGAGTCCGCCCGCACGCCCGAGCTGGTCGAGGAACTGGTGGGCGGCGCGCGGGTGCTGCTCGTGACCGACGCCGGGATGCCGTCGGTGTCCGACCCCGGCTACCGGCTGGTCGCCGCCGCCGTCGAACGGGGCGTGCGGGTCACCGCCGTGCCCGGGCCGTCCGCCGTGCTCACCGCGCTCGCGCTGTCCGGGCTGCCCGTCGACCGGTTCTGCTTCGAGGGCTTCCTGCCGCGCAAGGCCGGCGAGCGGCTGACCCGGCTGCGCGAGGTGGCCGGGGAGCGCCGGACCCTCGTCTTCTTCGAGTCCCCGCACCGCGTGGACGACACCCTCGCCGCCATGGCCGAGGTCTTCGGCGCCGACCGGCGGGCGGCCGTCTGCCGGGAGCTGACCAAGACCTACGAGGAGGTCAGGCGGGGCCCTCTGGCCGAGCTGGCCGCGTGGGCCGCCGAGGGGGTGCGCGGCGAGATCACCGTCGTCGTCGAGGGCGCGCCCGAGCAGGGGCCCGGGGAGGTCGGCGCGGAGGAACTGGTGCGCAGGGTGCGGGTGCGCGAGGAGGCGGGGGAGCGGCGCAAGGAGGCGATCGCGGCGGTGGCCGCGGAGGCCGGCGTGCCCAAGCGGGAGGTGTTCGACGCGGTGGTGGCCGCCAAGAACGCGGGCGCGTGACCGTTTCCTGACCGGGGATCCGGGGGCGGTGCGGCGCCCGGACGGGACCGGACGGGACCGGCCGGACCTTTCGTAGGATCGACGGCATGCCTTCGAACGCCTCGGGCCGGTCCGACAAGAACGACGCGCCGCCGCTCCCCGAACCCCTCCGGGTGCCGGTCGCCGACTCGCACACCCACCTCGACATGCAGGCGGGCACGGTGGAGGAGGGCCTCGCCAAGGCCGCGGCGGTCGGTGTCACGACCGTCGTCCAGGTCGGCTGCGACCTCGCCGGCTCCCGCTGGGCGGCCGAGACGGCGGCGGCGTACGACGCCGTCCACGCCACCGTCGCCCTGCACCCCAACGAGGCGCCGCGCATCGTCCACGGGGACCCCGACGGTTGGTCCCGGCAGGGCGCGCGGCAGGCCGGCGGGGACGCGGCGCTCGACGACGCCCTCGCCGAGATCGACCGGCTGGCCGCGCTGCCCCAGGTCAAGGGCGTCGGCGAGACGGGACTGGACTACTTCCGCACCGGACCCGAGGGCAAGGAGGCGCAGGAGCGGTCCTTCCGCGCCCACATCGAGATCGCCAAGCGGCACGGCAAGGCCCTGGTCATCCACGACCGCGACGCCCACGCCGACGTCCTGCGCGTCCTCAAGGAGGAGGGCGCCCCCGAGCGGACCGTCTTCCACTGCTACTCCGGCGACGCCGAGATGGCCGAGGTCTGCGCGAGCGCCGGCTACTACCTGTCCTTCGCCGGCAACGTCACCTTCAAGAACGCCCAGAACCTGCGCGACGCCCTCGCCGTCGCCCCGCTGGACCGCGTCCTGGTGGAGACCGACGCGCCGTTCCTGACGCCCGTGCCCTACCGGGGCCGCCCCAACGCGCCCTACCTGGTGCCGGTGACGGTGCGTGCCATGGCCGCCGTGCGGGGCGTCGACGAGGACACGCTCGCGGCGGCGCTGGCCGCGAACACCGCGCGGGCCTTCGGCTACTGAGGCGCGCGCCGACCGGTCGCGGCGCCCGCGGGGCACGCGTGGCGCCACGCTGCGTAGTCGCGTCGCTTTGGAGAGTGACCGGCGCTCCGCTAGGTTCTGGTGGCCCGATCCGGACCCCTGGAGCGTGTCGGCGTGAGCGGAACCCAGTTCGAGACCTGCGAGGCACCGGCGCCTTACGAGCCGTACGGGCCGTACGAGCCGTACCGGCCGTATGACGCGGCACCGGCACCGGCACCGGCACCGGCGCCGTACGAGCCGTACGACGCGGCGCCGGCGCCTTACGACCTGCACAGCGCGCCGACCCTCGCGTACGGCGAGACCTACCGGCCCGCCCACCGGGCGGCGGACGACGGCCGGGGTGCGCGCCGGCGCCGCGAGCGGAGCGCGGCGCGTGCCGACGGCTCCCTGCGCCGGCTGCTGCCGCGCGCGCTGGTCCTGGCGTTCCTCGCGGGCGGCACCACCGCCTTCGTGGCCGAGGACAAGGCGGTCGAGCTGACCGTCGACGGCACCCCGCGCACCCTGCACACCTTCGCCGACGACGTGACCGAACTGCTCGCGCGGGAGGGCGTCCAGGTGGGCGCCCACGACGTGGTCGTGCCCGCCCCCGGCACGCCGCTGACCAGCGGCGAGGAGGTCACCGTCCGCTACGGGCGGCCCGTCCTGCTCACCCTCGACGGTCACCGGCGCCAGGTGTGGACGACCGCGGGGACGGTGGAGGGGGCGCTGCGGGAGCTGGGCGTGCGGACGGAGGGCGCGTACCTGTCCACCGAGGGCTCCCGGCGCATCGGACGCGAGGGCCTCGCGCTGAACGTGCGGACCGAGCGGGTGGTGACGGTCATGGCGGACGGCCGGGCCCGCACCATCCGCACCAACGCCGCGACCGTGCGCGAGGCCGTCGAGGAGGCCGGCGTCACCCTGCGCGGCCAGGACACCACCTCCGTACCGGCGACCGGGTTCCCCCGCGACGGCCAGACCGTCGGCGTGCTGCGGATCACCACCTCCCAGGAGGTCCACGAGGACCCCGTCCCCTTCGCCGTGCGCCGCACCGACGACCCCGCCCTGCACCGCGGCACCGAGGTCGTCGAGCAGGCGGGGCAGCCCGGGCTGCGCCGGACCACGTACGCCCTGCGCACCGTCAACGGCGTCCGGCAGAAACCGCGCCTGCTGCACACCGAGCTGGTCCGCGCGCCCCGCCCGCGGATCGTGCGGGTCGGCACCCGTCCGCGGCCCGCGTCCGTACAGGGCGCCGACGACCTGAACTGGCGGGCGCTGGCCGCGTGCGAGTCCGGCGGCCGCCCCGACGCCGTCGACCCCTCGGGGACGTACGGCGGCCTCTACCAGTTCGACACCCGCACCTGGCACGACCTCGGCGGCGAGGGCCGCCCCCAGGACGCGCCGCCCGCGGAGCAGACCGCCCGCGCGAAGAAGCTGTACGTACGCAGCGGCGCCGCGCCCTGGCCGCACTGCGGGGCCCGCCTGCGCGGCTGACCCGCGACGGCCCGGATCCCCCGACCCCGGCCTCCGGGCCCCCCGGCTCCCGGGTTTCCGGGGCGTCGGCCCCCGGGCCCCCGGGCCCCCGGCCCCTGGCCCCCGGTCCCCGGCCCCCAGGCCCCCCGGGCCCTGGCCTCGGTCCCTTGGCCCCCGGGCCTCCCGGGCCTCCCGGGGTCCCCGGCCCCCGGGCCGCCCGGCTTCCGGGCTTCGGGGCTTGCGGGCTCCCGGACCCCCGGGCCCCCGGACTCCCGGGCCCCCGGACCCCCGGGCTTCCGGGCCCCCGGACTCCCCGGTCCCCGGGCCCCGGCCTCTTGGCCCCCGCCCGCCCGGGCCGCCCGGCTTCCGGGCTTCGGGGCTTGCGGGCTCCCGGACCCCCGGGCCCCCGGACTCCCGGACTCCCGGGCCCCCGGCCTCTTGGCCCCCGCCCGCCCGGGCCGCCCGGCTTCCGGGCTTCGGGGCTTGCGGGCTCCCGGACTCCCGGGCTCCCGGGCTCCCGGGCTTCCGGGCTTCCGGGCTCCCGGGCTCCCGGACCCCCGGGCTTCCGGGCCGCCGGACTCCCGGGCCCCCGGACCCCCGGGCTTCCGGGCCGCCGGACTCCCGGGCCCCCGGGCTTCCGGGCCGCCGGGCCGCCGGACTCCCGGACCCCCGGGCCGCCGGGCCGCCGGACTCCCCGACTCCCGGGTCCCCGGGCCCCCGGCCTCTTGGCCCCCGCCCGCCCGGGCCGTCACCCCGTCGCCCCCGGCTACCCTTGCGGGGTGAGCAGCCCCACCCCCGACGCCCTTCTCGGGCCCGCCGACGTCCGTGAACTCGCGGCAGCGCTCGGCGTGCGCCCCACCAAGCAGCGCGGCCAGAACTTCGTCATCGACGCGAACACGGTCCGCCGTATCGTCCGCACCGCCGAGGTACGCCCCGACGACGTGGTGGTCGAGGTGGGGCCGGGTCTCGGCTCGCTCACCCTGGCCCTGCTGGAGGCCGCCGACCGGGTCACCGCCGTCGAGATCGACGACGTCCTCGCCGCCGCCCTCCCCGCCACCGTCGCCGCCCGCATGCCCGAGCGCGCCGACCGGTTCGCGCTGGTGCACTCCGACGCGATGCACGTGACCGGGCTGCCGGGCCCCGCCCCGACCGCGCTGGTCGCGAACCTCCCGTACAACGTGGCCGTGCCCGTCCTCCTCCACATGCTCGACACCTTCCCGACCATCGAGCGGACCCTCGTCATGGTCCAGGCCGAGGTCGCCGACCGTCTCGCCGCCGGACCCGGCAACAAGGTGTACGGCGTCCCCTCCGTCAAGGCCAACTGGTACGCCGAGGTCAAGCGGGCCGGGTCCATCGGCCGCAACGTCTTCTGGCCCGCGCCCAACGTCGACAGCGGGCTCGTGTCACTCGTCCGGCGGACCGAGCCGCTGAAGACCACCGCGTCCCGGCGGGAGGTCTTCGCCGTCGTCGACGCCGCGTTCGCCCAGCGCCGCAAGACCCTGCGGGCCGCCCTCGCCGGATGGGCCGGTTCGGCCGCCGCCGCCGAGGCCGCCCTCGTCGCCGCGGGCGTGTCGCCGCAGGCGCGCGGAGAGGCGCTGACCGTGGAAGAGTTCGCGCGTATCGCCGAACACAAGGAGTGACGAGCAAGTGAGCGTGACGGTCCGCGTCCCCGCCAAGGTCAACGTCCAGCTCGCGGTCGGCGCCGTGCGCCCCGACGGCTTCCACGACCTGGCCAACGTCTTCCTCGCGGTCTCCCTGTACGACGAGATCACCGCGACCCCCTCACCGGAGGGCCTGCGCGTCACCTGCGAGGGCCCGGACGCCGACCAGGTCCCGCTGGACCGCACCAACCTGGCCGCCCGCGCGGCCCTCGCCCTCGCCGAGCGGTACGGCCGCGAGCCCGACGTCCGTCTCCACATCGCCAAGGACATCCCCGTCGCCGGCGGCATGGCGGGCGGCAGCGCGGACGGCGCCGGCGCGCTGGTCGCCTGCGACGCCCTGTGGGGCACCGGCGCCTCCCGCGCCGAGCTGCTGGAGATCTGCGCCGAGCTGGGCAGCGACGTGCCGTTCAGCCTGGTCGGCGGGGCGGCGCTGGGCACCGGGCGGGGGGAGAGGCTGACGGAGCTGGAGGTCGGCGGCGACTTCCACTGGGTGTTCGCGCTGGCCTCGCGGGGGCTGTCCACGCCGGCCGTCTTCCGCGAGTTCGACCGGCTGGGGGAGGGCCTGGACATCCCCGAGCCGGTCGCCGCGCAGCCGGTCCTCGACGCCCTCGCCAAGGGCGACCCCGCCGCGCTCGCAGTCGCCGTCACCAACGACCTCCAGCCCGCCGCGCTCTCCCTCTTCCCCGAGCTGTCCGACACCCTCGCGGCGGGTCGTGCGGCGGGCGCGCTGGCGGCCCTGGTCTCCGGATCGGGGCCGACGACGGCCTTCCTCGCCACCGACGCGAAGTCCGCGTCCGACATCGCGGGGGTGCTGCGGGCGTCGGGGACCTGCCGGGACGTGCGTACGGCGGTGGGGGCGGCGGCGGGGGCGACGGTGGTGTGAGAGGGCTCGGCTTCAGTACCCTTCGATGGCGGTCAGGTCGATGTCGATCGGGTAGGGGACGTCGACTTTGATGCGGTCGTGATGAATGCCGGTCAGCGCGTAGGTGCCCGTGGTCTGTCCGAGCTCGTACACCTGGATCACAGGACGGCTGTCCGGGCTGACCATGTCGACCAGCCAGAAGTGGCGAATCCCCGCTGTGGCGTATTTGTGGGGCTTGGTGTGCCGGTCCCGTGACTCGGACTCCGGCGAGACCACCTCGACTGCCATCACGACCTCGTCTCCCTCGAAACGCGTCTGGAGAGGTCCTCGTCTCGCTTCTGCCTTGACGATGGAGATGTCCGGCTCCGGGCCGTTGCGCCGGTCCAGTACGACGGTCATCTCACGGGCGACCTTGAGATGCGACGGAATCGTGCTCCGTAGGCCGGTCACCAGCAGGTCGATGGCCGCAAAATGGAACCAGCGCTGTGGACTCACGAAAACCAGGCTCCCGTCGATCAACTCGGTGTGTCGCGGGAGATCGGGCAGTGTGAACAGGTCGTCCACGGTGTAACCGTCCGTCGGCGGCATCGGCCAACGCGACTGCTCGACGAACTCGGCGGTCATGGTTCCTCCCATATGCGGGATCCTGCTGCCTGCCCTCCAAGGTAACCGGGGGGTACGACACACGTCATCACAAAGAGTGACCAACCCCGTCCGCGTCACCCCGCCCCCCGGAGGGCCTACGCTTGAAGGCTGATCGTCCCCCAGTCAGGAGAGAAATGGCCGTCAACCTGGTCAATGTCGAGAACGTCAGCAAGGTGTACGGCACCCGTGCACTCCTCGACGGCGTGTCCCTCGGCGTCTCCGAGGGGGACCGCATCGGTGTCGTCGGCCGCAACGGCGACGGCAAGACGACCATGATCCGGCTGCTGGCCCGCCTGGAGGAGCCCGACACCGGTCGGGTCACCCACTCCGGCGGGCTGCGGCTCGGTGTGCTCACCCAGCACGACTCCCTCGACCCGGAGGCCACCGTCCGCCACGAGGTCATCGGCGACATGGCCGACCACGAGTGGGCGGGCAACGCCAAGGTCCGCGACGTACTGACCGGGCTGTTCGGCGGGCTGGACATGCCGGGCTTCCCGCAGGGGCTGGACACCGTCATCGGGCCGCTCTCCGGCGGTGAGCGGCGCCGGATCGCGCTGGCCAAGCTGCTCATCGAGGAGCAGGACCTGATCGTCCTCGACGAGCCCACCAACCACCTCGACGTCGAGGGCATCGCCTGGCTCGCCCGGCACCTGCGCGAGCGCCGGTCCGCGCTCGTCTGCGTCACCCACGACCGGTGGTTCCTCGACCAGGTCTGCACCCGCATGTGGGACGTGCAGCGCGGCGACGTGTACGAGTACGAGGGCGGCTACTCCGACTACGTCTTCGCCCGCGCCGAGCGCGAGCGCATCGCCGCCACCGAGGAGACCAAGCGGCAGAACCTGGTCCGCAAGGAGCTGGCCTGGCTCAGGCGCGGGGCGCCCGCGCGGACGTCCAAGCCGCGCTTCCGCGTCGAGGCCGCCAACGAGCTGATCGCCGACGTGCCGCCGCCCCGGGACAGCAGCGAGCTGATGAAGTTCGCCTCGTCCAGGCTCGGCAAGACCGTGTTCGACCTGGAGGACGTCACCGTCCAGGCCGGTCCCAAGGTGCTGCTCAAGCACGTCACCTGGCAGCTCGGCCCCGGCGACCGCATCGGCCTGGTCGGCGTCAACGGCGCCGGCAAGACCTCCCTGCTGCGCGCCATGGCCGAGGCCGCCCGCAGCGAGGGCGAGCGGCAGCCCGCGGGAGGGCAGGTGCGCGTCGGCCGGACCGTCAAGCTGGCCTACCTCTCCCAGGAGGTCGCCGAACTCGACCCCACCTGGCGGGTGCTGGAGGCCGTGCAGCGCGTCCGCGAGCGCGTCGACCTCGGCAAGGGCCGGGAGATGACCGCCGGGCAGCTGTGCGAGACCTTCGGCTTCGGCAAGGAGAAGCAGTGGACGCCGGTCGGCGACCTCTCCGGCGGTGAGCGGCGGCGGCTCCAGCTGCTGCGGCTGCTGATGGACGAGCCCAACGTCCTCTTCCTCGACGAGCCCACCAACGACCTCGACATCGAGACCCTCACCCAGCTCGAGGACGTGCTCGACGGCTGGCCCGGCTCGATGATCGTCATCTCCCACGACCGGTTCTTCGTCGAGCGGACCACCGACCGGGTCTTCGCCCTGCTCGGCGACGGCGCGCTGCGGATGCTGCCGCGCGGCATCGACGAGTACCTGGAGCGGCGGCAGCGGATGGAGGAGGCGGCCGCGGCCGCCGCCCCGGTGGCGGTGAAGCCGGCCGCGGACGTGTCCGAGAAGAGCGCCGCCGACGTGCGTGCCGCCAAGAAGGAACTCCAGAAGATCGAGCGGCAGCTGGACAAGGTCTCCGAGAAGGAGGGCAAGCTGCACGCGCGCATCGCCGAGAACGCCACGGACTTCGCGAAGGTGGCCGAACTGGACGCCGAGCTGCGCGAACTGGCCGGTCAGCGCGAGGAGCTGGAGATGCGCTGGCTGGAACTGGCCGAGGACGCCTGAGTCACCGCGCGCGGGGGGCGCGCGTGGCGTGAAGAGGGCGTGAAGGCGCGTAACGGAGCCATCACGGGCCGGTCCTCCCTTGGGAACAGGGGCGGACGCGGCCCGGTGCGCCCTTCCTCCCGGGTGATAGAAAGGCCGTCCGAGAACTGTCTGAATCACTGCCGCCAGACGACTCCGAGGCCAGCGCGTACCTCGGGCCGTGGCTAGAAATCAGTGAGCAATAAGGGGGAACGCGCTGATGAGCCAACCGCCCAGTCAGCCGCCGCAGGGTGGCTTCGGAGCGCCGCAGGATCCACCACCGGGAGGCTTCGGGGCGCCGACCCCGCCGCCCCCGCAGGGCCCGCCGTCCGGTCCGCCGCCGCAGCCCGGGTACGGCTACCCGCAGCAGCCGGGACAGCCCGGACAGCCGGGACCGTACGGACAGCCGGGGCAGCCCGGACAGCCGGGTCCCTACGGGCAGCCCGGCCCGTACAACTCCGGCCCGTACGCCCAGCCGCAGCAGCCGGGACCGTACGGCCAGCAGCCCGGGCAGCCGGGGTACGGCTACCCGCAGGCGCAGTTCCCGGGCGCCCCCGGCACCCCGCCGCCCGGCGGCTCCGGACCCCGCAGCCCCTTCAAGGGCAAGCCCGCCCTGGTGGTCGGCGCCGCGGTCGCGGCGCTGCTCGTCATCGGCGGCAGCGTGTGGGCGGTCACCGCGAGCGGCGGTGACGAGGAGAAGGACAAGAAGCCCGTCGCCGGCAAGAGCGACGACCCCAAGCCCGCCGGCTCCGGCGCCGCCCCGGTCGACCCCGGTGACGGCAGCGGCGACGGCGGCGAGGACCCCGAGGACCTCAACGAGGGCCGCCAGGCGGGCGAGTCCAAGGTGCTCTGGTACAAGGAGGCGCCCGACGCCCCCGGTTCCGGCGCCGACGCCCCCGGCATGTGGATCACCGACAAGACCGCGGTGAAGGCGGCGTACAAGCAGGTCTTCGCCTACGGCGTGGAGGACGGCAAGCCGTCCTGGGACCCGATCGCGTTCCCGGAGAAGATCTGCGCGGTCACCCCGGAGAAGACGGCTGACGACAAGATCGTCGTCGCCTACATGAGCGGCTCCAGCGACCGCGCCAAGTGCAACAAGCTCCAGGAGATCGACCTCGCCACCGGCGCGAAGGGCTGGACCCAGGAGGTCGGGGACGGCGAGCTGTTCGACTCCACGCTCTCCGTCGAGCTCACCGTCAGCGGCAAGGTCCTGATGGTCGGCCGCTCCCAGTCCGGCACCGCCTACGACGTCACCAGCGGCAAGAAGCTGTACGACAAGAAGCGGTACGGGGACGCCTGCTTCCCGGCCGGGTTCGCGGGCGGCGCGACCAAGCTCGTCCAGGTCGCCTCCTGCGGCGCCGGCGGCAACAACGAGCACGACGAGCTGCAGGGCCTCGACCCGAGGACCGGCAAGGTCCTGTGGACCTACAAGTACGAGAAGGGCTGGCGGGTCGCCCGCGCCTACTCCGTCGACCCCCTCGTGATGTACGCCACCAACGAGGACAAGAAGGTCTGGAACATCTCCACCTTCACCTCCGGCGGCAAGGTCCTCCAGCAGGTCGGTGTCGACGAGGACTTCGCCCCCGAGTGCGGCTGGGCGATCCTCGAACGCGACCTCCAGGGCTGCGCGGGCGTCGCCGTCGCCGGCGGCACCCTGTACCTGCCGACCGAGGCGACCACCGGCGCCAACGAGATCGTCGCGATCAACCTCACCACCGGCAAGGAGAAGTGGCGGGTGAAGTCCCCCGCGGACGAGACGATGACGCCGATGAAGGTCGAGGGCGACCGGCTCATCGCGTACGTCCAGCCGTCCTACGACGCGGGCGGCAAGGTCGTCTCCATCGCGACCGGCGGCGGCAGCCACGAGCCGTCCGAGCTGCTGCGGAACCCGCAGGGCGTCGCGGACATCGAGGGCAGCTTCTACTCCAAGGACATCGACTGGGTCGACGGGCGGTTCTACATCTCCAACACCCGGCTGACCGGCAACGACGACACGAAGGAGAAGTTGATGCTCGCCTTCGGCAAGTGACCTTCTTCTTCCGTTCGTCCGCGTCCTGAACCGTCCCCGTCCCCGCTCTTTCGAGGTACTCACGCCATGACCCAGCCGCCGCCCCAGCCACCGAACCAGCCCCCGCAGGGGGGAGGCTTCGGTCCGCCGCAGGACCAGCCGCCGCAGCCGCCCACCCCGCCGGCGGGCGGGCCGAACCTCGGCAAGACGCCCGAGCCGGGCTACGGCTATCCGCAGACGCCGCCGCAGGCCCCCGCGGCTCCGCCGGTCCCGCCGGCCGGCGCGCCGCAGACTCCGCCGGGGTACGGGTATCCGCAGACCCCGCCGCAGCCGCAGCCCGGTTACGGCTACCCCGGTCAGCAGCCCGGCCCGTACGGGCAGCCGCCGCAGCCGCAGCAGCCGGGGCCTTACGGGCAGCCGACTCCGGCGTACGGCCAGCCGGGGCAGCCCGGTCTCCCGGGGCAGCCCGGTTACGGCTATCCGCAGGCGACCGTGCCGATGCAGGCGCAGGCCGGCGGGCCCGGCGGGGGGCGGAAGATCAACGCGCAGGTGGCGATCATCGTGTCGGCCGTCGTCGCGATCGCGCTGATCATCGGCGGTGGTGTCTGGTACGCCGGTTCCTCCGATGACGGCGGCAAGGACGACACCGCCGGCACCAGCGGCGGGACCGGCGGCAAGGGCGGCACGGACGAGAAGGGCGGCGAGGGCGGCGGCTCCTCCAAGGGCGAGGAGAAGGTGCCCTCGAACCCCGCCTCGAAGGTGCTCTTCCAGGTTCCCGCGCCCCCGGTGAGCAAGGAGGACAACAGCGTCGTCGTCGACGGCTCGTGGCTCACCGACAGCGTGTACGCCAAGAGCGGCATCGCCGAGATCGTCGGCTACGACCCCGCCAAGGGCAGCGAGAAGTGGACGGTCAAGCTGCCCGGTCCCGTGTGCACGGCCAGCAAGTACGTCACCGACGACAACAAGACGGTCGTCGTCCACCAGCCCGCCATGCCGACCAAGGCGGAACCCTCGCACGGCTGCACCCAGGTCGCCGTCATCGACCTGGACGCGGGCAGGAAGGTGTGGACGAAGACCGCCGGTGACCAGCCGATGTCCTTCGACAACGTGACCATCAGCGGGGACACCGTCGCGGCCGGCAGCACCGACGGCGGCGTCGCCTGGGACATCGCCAAGGGCAACGTCCTGTGGTCGCCGAAGACCGCCGACACCTGCTACGACGCGGGCTACGGCGGCGGCGAGAAGCTGGTCGCGGTGCGCAAGTGCGGCACGTACGACGCCCGGCAGCTCAACATCCAGACCATCGACCCGAAGAGCGGGAAGGTGATCTCCGAGTACAAGATGGCCAAGGGCATCGAGTACGCGGGTGTCGTGTCGACGAACCCGCTGGTCGTGGCCGCCGACGTCGGCGACTCCGCCGGTGACGGCAGCGGCATCTCGGACTTCTTCTCCATCGACAACAAGACCGGCAAGCTGCTCACCCGCATCTCCGCGCCGGGCGAGCAGTTCGCGGCCCGCTGCGACACCATCACCAAGATCGAGCACTGCTCGGGGCTCGCGGTCGGCAACGGCCGGCTCTACATCCCGACCGAGGAGCACGAGGGCGGCGGCGAGTCGTACGTCCGGACCAACGAGGTCGTCGCCTTCGACCTCGCCACCGGCAAGCAGACCGGGCAGCGCGCCGACGCCGGCGACGGCTACACCATCACCCCGCTGCGCATGGACGGCGCCAACGTGATCGCGTACAAGCGCCCGCCGTACGACAAGGGCGGCCAGATCGTCAGCATCGACGGCGGGACGTTCCAGCAGACGAAGCTGCTGGAGAACCCGGCGACGGAGACGGTGCGGGACGTGGAGGCGAGCATGCTTCCGGAGTACTCCGAGATCCTCTACTCGCAGGGGCGCCTGTACATGTCGCAGGTGTACGCCAGCGAGCCGACCAGCGCGGACGAGAAGGAGTACCTGGCGATCGGGTTCGGCGCCGGCGGCTGACACCGCGTCGGGTACCGGTGTTCCGGAGCTGTCCCCGCGGCCCCGTCCCTGTTCAGGGGCGGGGCCGCGGGCCGTATTGCGGGGGAATTCGGCGATCCGGGGCGGTTATCACCGGTAGGGGCAGCGCGACGTCGAGCCAGCGTGTAGCTTCCGGGGGATGAAGGGCGGGGTCGGGTCGGGGTGGGGCCGTGGGTGGGGGGCCGGGGTCCTTGCCGTCCGTGCTGTGCCGTGCCGGGGGTCTGGGTGACTGGGGGGTTGCTCTATGGGAGTACGGCTCATGGTGGTCGACGATCACCGATTGCTCGCCGAGGCGCTGGCCTCGGCGCTGAAGCTGCGGGGGCACCGGGTGCTGGCCGCGGCGGCGCCGGCCGCGGGGGCGGCGGAGCTGGTGATCAGCCGGGCGCCGGAGGTGTGCCTGCTGGGGACGGCGGCACCGGCCGAGCCGGGGATCTTCGATCCGGTGGTGCGGATCAAGCGGGAGCGGCCGCAGGTGGCGGTGCTCGTGCTGGGGCCGGTGCCGAGTCCGCGGGGGATCGCGGCGGCGTTCGCGGCGGGGGCGTCGGGGTACGTCCGGCACGACGAGCGGATAGAGGGCGTCGAGCGGGCGATCATGAAGGCGCGGGCGGGGGAGGCGGCGGTGGCGCCGGCGTTGTTGCAGGGGGCGTTCGGTGAGCTGCTGAATCCGGCGGCCCAGCCCGACGACGAGGGACAGCGGCTGTTGCAGATGCTCACGCCGAGGGAGGTGGAGGTGCTGGTGCGGGTCGCCGACGGAGAGGACACGCGGCTGATCGCGGCGGGGATGGGGATCGCGCCGTCCACGGCCCGGACGCATGTGCAGCGGGTGCTGATGAAGCTGGGCGTGGGGTCGCGGCTGGAGGCGGCGGCGCTGGCGGCGCGGACGGGGTTGCTGGATCGGGCGGTTGCCTCCGGCGGTTGAGCCGGGTGCCTGCGGCGGCCTGTGCGGGGTGGGTGGGGGTGCGGGTTGCGCGGTGCGTGGTCGGGTGGGTTGGGGCCGGGCCGGGGGGTGTCCGGCCACCGAACG
>NZ_JBHVOC010000040.1:0-47233 GCF_044142145.1 Streptomyces sp. BK79 | reverse complement strand
AAGAGGCCGTGGCAACGGCTGCGCACGCGAATGCGGCGGCAACGACCACGCGGCGCCAGCCGAACCAGCGTCGGTTCCCCGGCAAGGCGACTTTCAAGCATCGAAGCAGGAAGAACACGACCAGCACGAGGGCGGCGAGGAACACTACTGGTATGAGGAGGATCATGACGGCCTTCTCCCTCGTGCCCGACTCCTCACGAGCTTCCGCCCCGCCCTGAGCCGAGCCTGTCGTCAACTGAGGAAGGAGACGGGCGCGAGCAGGGATCGGTTGCGAACCCCACCCATCCGACCATTCTCGCCGGTGTCAGGTTCAGGGCGATCCGGTATGACCTTTCCACTCACACGGGCGGCGCACTCGGCGAAGGGCTGATTGCGCCCCGCCGTTGGCCGCTGCCAACAGCTCATGGTCAGCTCTAGGCTTCGCGGCCTGGCCGCCGCGTCCTCGCCATTCTGTCCGTCACCGCGTCCACGTCCGCCCACGCCGCAGAGGCGCTCCCTCTCGCTGAAGCTCGACATCGACCACATGGTGCCCGTGGCGGAGAGCTGCGACAGCGGCGCGTCCGCGTGGACCGCGCAGCGGCGTGAGGCGTACGCCAACGACCAGGGCGTGGCCACCAGTCTGGTGGCGGTCACGGCCCGCTCGAACCGGTCCACGACCGACCAGGACCAAGCATCGTGGCTGCCGCCGGCCGCCGAGGTGCACTGCCGATACATCGCCGATTGGGCGGGCACCAGGCTGCGTTTGAGCTTGATGGCGGGCGAAGCGGAGGTCGCGGCCCTGCGGGAGGCGCCAAACGGCTGCCCGGAGCGGAGCGTGGCCTACGAGCCCGCCGCCTAGCTAGGCCCCCGGTCCGCCTCGAAGTTGGTGGTGGGGACGTGTTGGGCCGCTGAGCCCGGGGCGGACCGCACGGGCCAGCATGGCCGGTCCGACCGCGTGTCGCGTCCCCGTTCTACTTCTTGCGGACGACGCCCGTTGCGATCCAGCCGAGTGTGGCGCTTGTCCATGAGGCGTGGCGTCGCGGACTTCCTCCACAGGCTGCCGGACTCGCGGCTGGGTAGCCGTTCCCGCGATGTCTTCCATCTGGTTCGTCGGGTTCGTCCGTTGTCTAATGTCGGCATGGGGTGGTTGAGCGGTCGGCGGGAAGAACGCGAGCGCCGGGCACTGGCGCAACTGGAACGGATCGTCGCTGCCCAGCAACGGGCGGATCAACTGGCTCGTGAACGACTGCTCCGAGAGGCTCGGGACGAGGTGTGGCCCGCTCTGTATGCCGCCATCGTGGACGAGGTGGACCGTCGCCAGGCGGCAGGGCACCTCCCACCGCTGAAGGCGGCGATCGTTCTTCACGAGACGCTCAGCAGAGCCACAAAGGGCCCCCGCCGCCTGGACTCCCGCTACTCCGAAGTGCTGCCGGCAGCCGTTCGGGAGATTGTCACCGGAGTGATCTCCGAGCTCCGTTATCGTACCGACCTGCCTCAGCAACTGATCGATCCGACGCGACTGCCTTCCCGTGAGTACGCGGACCAGAGCGAACGACGCAAGGCACTGACGCTGGCGCGTGCACGGGACAGGGCGCTGGCGAAAGACCGGGAGCGCAAGGCGGTACAGGAGCGAGCGAAGAAAGCGGAGCGGGAGGGAGCGCGTAAGGCGGAGGCACGAGCGCGTGAAGCGGAGCAGGAGCGAGAGCGCGAAGAAGTGGAGAGCAGGCTCCGAACCGAGGAACGGAGAGCTGTGTCACGCAGCCAGGCGGAGGCGGAGGAGGCTGCGCCCGGCCTGCTGGCACGTGCCGGCTTGCCGTCCGGCAAGAACGAACTCGCGATCGCCACGCTGCTGCTCCTGCGGGAAGAAGAGGTGACGCCAGAGCGGATACGGCATGGGGTCACAATGTTCGAAAATATCTACGAAGCCCATGTGCGGAGCTTCAAGGCAACCGGCGGGCAGACCTCCTGGCCGAGTGCGGGAGCCCTGATCAGGAAGCTCTTCTCAGGTCCGTGACACCCAGCGATCACGCTCGGCCCGGCCCTCGCCCTATGAAGTTCCTGGTGCAGACCCTCGCGGCCGCGGGCGAACGCCAGCGCGAGCTGACGTACGACGGACTGCGCGCGGCAAGGTCGCCACCTACCTCCGCACCACCGAGCTGGAGCCCGCCGGGCGGGCCGCGCTCGGCCAGGGGGCGACCGTACGGCGCGGCCAGCGCTACACCCTGCGCGTCCCCGCCGTACACCGCCAGCTCCTCGCCCGCTGCCATCCGCTCGACGGCGGCCAGGACCTCCCCGCGGTCCCGGCCCAGCGCAGGGCCCGTCGCGAGTACAACCGGATCGTCGGCCGGCCCGCGTCGCGTCGGGGCAGCAGGCTGCATCCCCCATGCACCTCGGCCCAGTAACGGAGCGCGATCTCGGACCGGATAGCGTCCCGATGTCGCGGGACGCTATGCGGCGACGAACGCCCTGTACACCGGCCGTGCGACCGCCCGCACGGTGAAGCTCCTACAGGACGGCACCGTCTTCCACGACCGAACGGCGCAGAACATCCGCCGCCAGGAGCAGGGCTGTGATTACGCCACCGCTCAGCTCCTGGCGCTTGATGCACCGCGGCCCCGGCCCGGATGCGACCGGGCGCGGTGGGTGTGCGAGGCCTTGGCGGCGATTGGCGCCCGCAACGTCCGCCACCACGGTGTCCACCGCTGGGTCTTCGCTGGGTCTTCCGGCTCGGCCGGACCGGGCGCGAGCGGGAGGACATCAAGATCGGCGTCCCCTCGCTCCGGCCCTACCCCAAACACCCCGACCCCGAGCACACGGCGGCATGAGCGGCGTCCCCACTCCGACGCCCGCCGGTCCGCCTCATCCCTCACCGCCCGGTTCCTGCGCCCCCCGGAGCTCTGTCGTGCCATCACCAAGACCAAGATCAAGGTCTACGGCTGGAGGTCGCGCTGGTACCAAGTGCCTGACTTACCGCCGAGATCGGCCGGGGTGGCAGGGCCAACCGGGACGAACCCGGCCCTAGCCAAAACTTTCTGGGACGCGGCGTTGTCGTGGGAGGTGGCCGCACGCAGTGTGCGCAGGCCGAGCCGCGCTGTCGCTATCCGGCACAGCTCCCGGACGGTCGCGGTCGCCACGCCGCGGTCGGCGACCCGTTCCGCGACCCGGTAGCCGAGTCTGGCGGTGCCGTCCTCCAAGTCGTACAGGTTGAACCTGCCGAGTACCGAGCCGTCCTCGGCGACGAGCACGTAGAAGGCGCAGACGCCGGCCTCCTGCTCGGCCAGCGACGCGTTGTACCGGTCGGTGAACTGGTCGAAGAAGTCGTCGCCGCGGTCGGAGATCGAGGCAGCGAAGTAGGCACGGTTCGCCAGCTCGAACGCCAGAACCGCCGGGGCATGGCCGATATGCAGCGGCTTCAGCATGGGCATTGCCCGACCCTACCCAGATGGTCCGTTGAGGCCACCTGGTTTTACAGACAGCTCCTGGGCAGTGTCATCAAATGATCACTGTTGGTGGATCATGGTGTCGTGATACGTCGTCATGAACTGTCAGATGCCGAGTGGGAGTTCGTCCGGCCGTTGTTGCCTGCGTCGTTGCGGGGACGTAAGCGGCTGGACGACCGCCGGGTCCTGAACGGGTTCGTGTGGAAGTTCCGCAGAGGACTCCCGCGCCGTGGCCCTTCTCGTCCTCGGCGCTGCGGTCGGGGCGCTGCGACAGGGCGCTGATGTCGTAGCCGACACCCCACGTCTCGGGGTCCTTCACGCCGGGCTGCTTGAGCATCGGCCGGTAGAAGTGGTGCGTCAGCGCCTCGCACAGCAGGTCGATCCGCGTGGCCACCGCGACTGGGTCGCCTCGTTCTTGATGAAGAAGCTGTTCCAGTATGTCCCGCTGTCCAGGCCCAGCGGGATCTTCGCTGGGATCGACGGGCCGGTCGCCAGCCGCTTGATCGACCGCTCCGGCAGCTCCCCGACCCGCTCGTCGAACGGCGTGCTGAAGGTGCCTGGTCGCCGCCGACTCGATGCCGTGCCCGGGCAGCGTCGCGCTCTGCCGGACGGGCCTGGGACGCGTCGCGCGCCCGGGGCCCGTCTCGTATCGGTGCAGGTCAGCGAACCTGGACGGATGCGACCAGAGTGTTGAGGTCCGGCCAGAGCTTCTTGTTCGTCTCCGGCAGTACGACCCACAGCACCGAGGGGCGGACCCGCCCGGTGTCGACCACGAGGACCGCGTTCAGGTCCATCGTGGACGGCACCCCGCGTTTGTGGAAGTGGATCTCGCTGACCAGCAGCCAGGCGTCGTGTCCGTCGACCTTCAGCGGCTGCGAGGCGACGTCGACCAGGATCGCCTGGTCGCGGGGGTATTCGTAGCGCCGCCGCTCGTCCATCACCGCGCCCGCCACGCCGCGCAGCTCCCCGGTGCCGCCGGCCGCGGCCATGATGTCATCGTCGACCTGCGTGGACTTCACGAGTGCACGCTGGCGCCCCTCCTGCTTGCGGGTGAAGCCGTCGAAGACCGGATCCAGCGGCTTGCTCCGGTCCCACGTGCCGCCCAGCTCCGCGTATTCCAGGGAGGAGTCAGTGACGGTGCCGATGACCGGCGAGCCCTCGCCCGGGTAGTCCCGCACCTTGACGGTCCCGGTGAGCCGCCGCTCCTCGGGCAGCGGGGAGGCGCCGGGGGTGAGAGTGGGCATGGGGATCCCCCGCTGCGGGGCGTCCGCGGTGCTGCCCGCGCAGGTGGCGGACGAGGAGTCCGGTGTGCTGTGCGCCTGCTGGACCACCTTGCCGTCGACCAGCACGGTGCACGTGAGGGTGCCCCCGTCCTGGTCCTCGCGGCTTCTGACGTCCAGATAGAAGTCGGCGCCCGCCGCCAGCGTGACGGTCTTGCGGTACGGCAGGATGACAACCCCGTAGGGCGCGTGGCTGTTCGCCTCCCCGACCGTGAGGTCCACCGAGGGGTGGTCGCCCGTCGCGATGTAGGTGACCTCGACCTGCCGGGATTTCTTGTCCGGGGACGCCCCGTCGTCGCTCGGGTCACCGACGGCCAGGGCCAGCCCGACCGCGCCGAGCGCGACCACCTCGAAGAGGATCACCAGGGCGCCGACCAGGTAGAACCCGCCCGGGATCCGGTCGAAGGTCTTCCTGCCGCGGCCGGAGTGGAACTCGCGTCTCGGCTGGGATGTCTGCGTCATGTCGTCCTCCCCCTCACGCCCGGCCGCTGTCGCCGGACCGGCTGTCGGCCGGCTCGTCGGCGAACCGCGTGGCCAGCAGCCCCGCCTCCCGCGCCTCGTCCAGCATCCGGTGCAGGTCCTGGAGCCGGGACCGGTCGGCGAGCCCCTCGATCTCGGCGACGGCCAGCTCGTCCCGCACCGTGTTCACCACCAACTCGTGCATGTCCTCGCCGAGTTGCTCCAGCTCCCGTACGGCCTCCCACTCGCGGTACGCCGTGTCCGCCGCGCGGGTGTTCTCGGCGTACCGCTCCAGCGCCTCCACTCGCTCCTCCAGCGCGCTCGACGACAGCCGCAGCGCCTGCCGCTGCGTCCGCAGCACCTCCTCCACCCGCGAGCCGGAGGCGTCCCCGGCAATGGTGCGCACCTTCCGCGCCAGCCGGGTCAGCTCGGCCAGGCGCTGGGCGATCTCGTACTGCTGGGCCGGCAGCGTCACGTCGTTGGCGATGTCGTCCAGCAGCCCGTCCCGGTCGACCTGCGACTGGAGTACCGCCGTCACGGCGGCCTGGGCGCGCTCCATCCGGCGCAGCGGCGAGTGGCCCAGCAGCTCGCGCAGGGAGTCGTCGCCGAAGTCCTCGGCCAGGTAGTACCGGCCGTGGCGCAGCCGGGCCACCCGCTGCCGCTCGTCGGTCCCGCAGCCGAGGACGACGATCAGCAGCCAGGCCAGCAGGTGCACGCCCACGACGGTCAGGATGAACGTCTCGAACCCGAACTGGACCCCGACCCAGATCAGCCCCGCCTGCGCAGCGAGTCCGACGGCCAGGCCGGGCCACACGCCGATCAGCGCCCACAGGATCGTCACCGGCAGTAGCGCGCACACCGCGGAGGCCCCCAGGGCCGTCCAGATGTCCGCCTTGGTACGGCCGCCCAGCCCCGGCTCCTCGGGCAGCGGCAGCGTGGCCGGGAAGAGTCCGTCGGCGGACTTCTCCAGCAGCGCGCGCTCCGCGTCCTCGAGGGCCGGGTCCACCACCGGCCGCAGCGCAATGTCCTGCGCCATTCAGCAACACCCCCCACAGGTTGGGGAAGATCGTGACACACGCCGGAGGGGCTGCCCGCGCCGCCCCTGTTCCCGGCCGCCGAAACTGTGACGGCGCGGACCCGAAGACAAAGTGTCTTCCCCCCTTGGCCTGATGCCGCTGAGGCCGACGGGGTGCGACGCGCAGCCAGAGGCGCGAGAGGCGCCCCTGTCCGCTACCCGACGCCCCCGTCCTGCGCCCGGTGGCCCCTGTCCGGGCGCTGGCAATCGCCACTTCACACGTATCCCAAGTTCCCGACCTCGCGCACACGGCGGCGTGAGCAGCTCCCCGGCACCGATGCCCGCCAGCTCATCCCAGTCGTCTGGAGTTCCCATGCCTTCTCGCCCTGCCATAAACGGCGTCCGCTACCCGGGGATGTCCAAACTCGCCGCGCTGCGGAGCGCCGCGTTCGAGGTGCCGGCCGACCGGCACGTCGAGGTCACCGTGGTCTCCAACGCCTGTCCGCCGATGGTCAGCCGCCGAACCCGCGAACTCGGCCGGCCGGTTCGGATCCTGAAGATCCTGGGCCTGCGCAGCGACGAGGGAGCCGACCGCAACAAGCGCCCGGCCTTCCGCACCGCAAGCCGTCCCGCAGGCCACGGCCGTTCGCCCCGCACCAGTCGGCCTGTGGTCCAGCGCACTGCTGCCGGCCGCCGGCCTCCTCTACGCTGCGCACCGTGATCGCGAAACCTGCCCCCACTCGCTCGTGTTGCGGCACCACCGTGCCTGGCGCGGAAAGAATCGGTGCCCGCTCCGGGCTCGCCCGGGAGACCGGGCTCATGCCGCCGGACGTCTGGTTGCACGGCCGCAGCACCCCGGGAGGCACTCGGTGACGGCCGGCGACCGGCCGTGGAGCACGGAGCCCGAGGGACGGCAGATCCCGCCCGGCGTGCCCGGCACGGCGGCAAGGCTGCGAACGATCGTCGCGGAGCTGTCGGACCGCTTCTACGAACGGGACGACGTGATACGCGCGCTGGTGGTGACGCTGCTTGCCGGGCAGCACTCCCTGGTGCTCGGCCCGCCCGGCACGGCCAAGTCCGAGATGGCCCGGGAGCTCACCGGCCGGATCGAGGGGGCGTCGTACTGGGAGATCCTGCTGTCCAAGTTCACCGCTCCGACGAGGATGTTCGGGCCCATCGACGTGGCCGCGCTCTCCCGGGGCGAGTACCGCCAGGTCTATGAGGGCCGCGCCACCACCGCGCACATCGCGTTCATCGACGAGATCTTCAAGTGCTCCACGGCCGCGCTGAACGAGACGTTGGGCTTCCTCAACGAACGGATCTACCACCCGGAGAACGGCGGCGAACCGATCCACTGCCCCCTGATCGGCGCGATCACCGCCAGCAACGAACTGGCGGAGAGCGACGACTCGGCCGCGATCTACGACCGGTTGCTGGTGCGGATCGAGGTCGGGTATCTGGCGGACCCGTCCAACTTCGCCGCACTGGTCCGCTCCGCCGTCGGCCACCCGGCCGCCCCCGCCCGGACCACCGTCGGACTGGCCGCGCTGCAACGGGCCGTGACCGAATCCGTCCCGGGCATCGGCGTCCCGGACACGATCGTGGACGCCGTGTGCACCCTGCGTGCCGCCCTGCGCCGCAAGGAGATCGTCGCCTCCGACCGCCGCTGGCGGCAGGCGGTGCGGCTGCTCCAAGCCTCCGCCTACCTACAGGGCCGTCCGGCGGTCGCCGAGACCGACCTGTCGATGCTGACCCATGTGCTGTGGCACTCGCCCGCCCAGCGCCCGACCGTCGAACGGGAGGTGCTGCACCTGGTGAATCCCGACGCCAAGGAGGCTCTCGACCTGGGCGACACCATCGACGAGCTGGAGGCCCAGCTCGACGCCATGGCCGGGCAGTCCCGGGAGGCCTTGAGCGAGTGGGTCATCAAGAACGCCCACGGCAAGCTTGCCGTGGCGGGCAAGCGGCTGGAGACGTTGCGCACAGAGGCGGCGAACGCCGGTCGCTCGACCGCGGCCATCGACCGTCTCATCGGTCGTCATCGCGGTGTCCGTGCCCGGGTGCTCACCGAGGCCCTCGGCGTGGACGTCAGCGCGGTGAAGGCGCAGCCGTGAGCGTCGAGGAGACAGGGCCGGAAGCCACGGACGGTGCCGACGGCGGGGCACCTGTCGGGCTGGACGAGCTGGTGCGCCACTCCGGGGCTTGGCTGGGACTGGGCGTCGGGCGGCCCGGGCGGCACACCGCGACGGTGGTGGCGGGCCCCTTCGAACGGATCGCCTGGCGCGACACGCTCGCGCAGTCGGCCGCGCTGCGCGAGCTGGTCGACGAACTGCGCCCACAGCACGCCCACATCGACGATCTCCTCGCCGATGTCTTCCTGGCCGCCTACCAGGAGACGGAACCCCGGCTGCGCGAGCCCGCCGAGATGGACCCTGCCCGGCTGGCCGATCACGGGATCGTCACCGCGCTGGTGAGGTCGCCGGACTTCGCCGCACTACGCCGGGAGACGGCGGGCGACCCCTACGCCGCCGCCATGGCCGTCCTCGTCCAGGCGCCCGCTCTGCGCCGGATGCTGGTGCGGGCCTGGGACGCCCGGGAGTCGGCCGGACGTGCGGGCGCGGCTCTGCGGGACGCTCAGAACGCTGCCGCTCGCGTGGGCGAGGCGCTCCGGAGAGCCGCTGCCGCGGCCGGCCAGGACAGTGCCGTGCCGGTCCCGGTCGCCACCGCCGCACAACGGGCGCTGGGAGCCGCCGAGGCGGCCGAGGCCACCGCCCGGGAGGCCGCGCAGGCCGCCGCCCGGGCCGTCGCCGCGGCCGCCCCGGACATCAAGGTCATGGCGCGCAACGCCACCGCGCGGGCCGCCGAAGCGGTGCGGCACGAGGCCGCGCTGCATCGGGCGTGGGGCGTCGGCCCCGGCGAGCTGGAGCGGATGCCGTTCGAGGAACGCGACCGGCTCGCCGAGCGGCTGCGCGGCGGCCGTCTCGCCCGGTGGGCCGAACTGATCGGCCGGTTCCGGCAGATGGCCGGTGGTGAACGCGCCCGCAGGGTGAAGAACACCACCGGCGAGCTGATCGGCGTCACCCTCGGGGACGACCTCTCCCGCGTACTGCCCTCCGAACTGGCCCACCTCGGCCTGCCCGGTCTCCGCGCGGTCTTCGCCGCCCGGTACGCCGCCGGGGAGCTGATGCTCTACGACAGCCAGGGCGAGCAGAGCACCGGCAAGGGCGCCGTCGTCGCGTGCGTGGACACCTCGCACTCCATGTACGCCGAGGGCCCTGGCGGCATCACCCGGGAGGCGTGGTCCAAGGCCTGCGCCTTGGCGCTGATGGACCAGGCCCGCGCGGCGGGGCGGGACTTCGTCGGCATCCTGTTCTCCTCCGCCGACGAGCTCCGCGTCTTCCGCTTCCCGGCCGGCCGGCCCGCCTCGACCGCCGCGGTCATCGACTTCGCCGAGACCTTCCTCGGTGGCGGAACCGACTTCCAACGGCCGCTGTCCGCGGCGGCGGACCTACTGGCGGAGGAATTCGCCGCCGTCGGCCGGGCGCGCGGGGATGTCGTCCTTATCACCGACGACGCCTGCGAGGTCACCGAGGAATGGACACGCGACTGGCGAGCCGTCAAACGCCGGCTGGACTTCAGGCTCTTCGGTGTGGCCGTCAAGAGTCCGGCAGCCACCGAGCACGGCTCGGTTCTGGAAGCCCTGTGCGACAACCTCCGCAATGTCGAGGACCTCACCGACGTGCACGCCGCCGCCGACCTCTTCCGGCTCGTCTGACCCCGCTCGGCCGTACCGCGTACGGCCCCCGACGCCGTCCGGCGTACTCCGGGGCGGGCGCCGGGGCCCTCGGCCACCGACAACCCAGCAGCGACTGCGGAGGAGTTCCACGCCGTCGCCTTCGAGATCGTCGCAGTCGGCCACGCACCCAGTCATGACCATGCCCATGACCATGACCAGGCCCAAGGTGCGGCCGGACACGAGAAGTCCGGAACCGGTCGCGAACGGGCCAGGTGAACCGGCGGACCTGCAGGCGCAGCACCACACGCCTCCGGCGCTGGGCAGATCAGCGGGAAACCGCAGGTAGGACCCATGAATCCGCTTCGACCACCTTCCGCAGCCCGGACACTCAGCCCCGGAAGATCTGCGTGCGACGCCGATCCAGACCGCCTCGCCGTCATCCTCCGCTGACATCACCGCGACTTCAGGGTCCGACAGGAACAGGAGTTCATCGGACCACGTGTGGAAGGGCGGAGTCCGCAAGTTGACCGGTGGGTTCCGGTGACCGGCTCTCGCTCGGCAGCGTTCAATGGGGGCACACGAGGACGCGGAAGGTGATGATCTTGAGTCGGGACAGAGGGCGGCGTGGGCCGCTGGTGGCGGGCGCGCTGATCGTGGCGATATCGCTCGCCGGTGTCGGGTTGTACTGGTTCCAGCCGTGGAAGCTGTGGCAGGACGAGACCGTACAGGAAGCGCTGCCGAGTGTGGCTCCGACCTCGGCGGCGGCCGAGTCGACGGCATCCGGGGATCCGTCCGCTGACTCAGCTCCGTCGCCCACACCGCAGGATCCGGTGACGATCACGCAGGGGTCCTTCATCAGCCACGAGCACACGACCACGGGCACGGTGAAGCTGATCCGGCTGCCGGACGGCTCGCACACGGTCCGGCTGGAGAGCCTGGACACGAGCAATGGGCCCGACCTGCGGGTCTGGCTGACCGACGCACCCGTGAAGGAGGGAGAGGCGGGCTGGCACGTCTTCGACGACGGCAAGTACGTCAACCTGGGCAAGCTCAAGGGCAACAAGGGCGCCCAGAACTACGCCGTCCCCGCGGGCACGGACCTGAGCGGTCTGACCAGTGTCGCCATCTGGTGCGACCGCTTCGACGTCTCCTTCGGCGCCGCCACGCTCGCGTAGCAGCGAGCCCCGCTCCAGGGCCCTTCGCGCGTCGGCACGAACGGGAACCGAGTTGTGGCTCCGTCCGGCCGGCGAGGAAGGCCCGGTGTGCCCCGGGCGGGGCACACCGGCTGTTCTTGGCGTTGTTCCGGGTGCCGAAACGTCCTCCTGGGCGTTGACGGCACCGCGATGCCGTACGAGGGCCTGGCGCGGCGTTCATGTCCAGCAGGCGTCACGGTGTGACGTGTTCCTGTGACGTGATCGGGGACTTGAGTGACCGGAGCGTGCGGCCGGCGACGAAAGGGGACCCGGCAAGGGAGGAACGGCCGGCCGGGTCGTCGGCCAGCATGATGGTGGGCCTGACGCGTTTGCCCGCCGTCTCGCTGCGGATCTTGAAGCTGTGGCACAGCGCGGTGACGATTCTTCGAGGCCATGTTGTCCGATCCGGCCCGGGTGAGGGGGGAATGCCGTCGGCGATGTCGGGTTGGTGTCTCGCACGCCTATCTGGACGGTGCCGCCCGTGATGGGTGTGCGGCAGCGGGCGGCTGGACAGCGGCTGGCCGTCATTTTCGTTCAGCACCGAGCCCGCACCCGCCTCCCTTGTCCTGATCAACAGGGTTGGTGACGCACGAGTACCTCTGAACGGTCCGCCATGTACAACCAGGCGGGGGAGCCGGCCGTGCGACGTTGACAGGGCGGGGTCGGCTGGCGTGCGCTGAGGGTAGGGCCACTGGGTGAAGGGGACGACGCCGGTGCACGATGCAATCAATGTCGCCGCCGCGGTCACTGAATCCGGCACCTGCCAGGTGGCCGGGGAATCTGGCCCGTGCAGTCCGCGGCCCCCATTCCCGCGCTGGCGTTGGGGCCGCGTCAGCTTCCCCCGAGGCAACGACGGTCCTGGCCTGCTCCGAGCGGCCAGGGCCTTCGTGCTGCCGGGGTGCGCCGTTGCGTGCGACCCCTGCCGGGGTGGTGGACTGGAATGGCCGATCGTGCCCAGCAGCAGTGAAAGCCGCAGCGCCGGATGAACAGCGGTGCCCACTGAGCAACCCTCGCCGACCCGCCGCACACCCGCCCGTCCACCGTCTCGGAAGGCAGAACCACGTGACTTCTCCCGTGTTCTCTTCGGATCACGTCTCAACGGGTGCAGGTGTGCCGGCAGATCAGTACGCCGCGCCCCGGCATGCCACGTGGCTCGGTGCCGCCGCGATCATCACCAACGAGGCGGGCCAGGTCCTGCTGGTGCGCCCCACCTACCGTGAGGACGGCTCGTGGGTGCTGCCCGGCGGTGTCGTCGAACACGGTGAACACCCGCACGTCACCTGTCGGCGCGAGATCACCGAGGAACTGGGCCTGGACCTGCCGCTGTCGGCCGTGCTCGCCGTCCACTCCTTCTCCGCGCACCACCCTGACCTTCAGCCCGGCGCGCACTGCCCCGGAGAGATCCGTTCGTCTTCGACGGGGGAATCCTCACCCCCGACCAGGTGGAGGCGATCCGCCTGCCGCTTCAGGAGCTGTCCGAGTACGCCTTCCTGGAGACCCGGGACGCGATCCGGCGGCTGCGTCCCGTGGACGGGCAGATCATGCTCGCCGCCTACCGTGCCCGGCTCGGCAACACCGCCACCGCGCACCTCGCCGACGGCCGGCACATCCTTGACGTCCCGGCCCTGGACCGGCACGACGTCCACGTCCGCCACCGGCCCTTGTGGGACAGCCCTCTCCACCGCCGCCCTGTCCCCGAGCGGCTGCCCGTGCGGCAAGCTTGGGCGTGGTGCTTCATCCCCGACGGCCGGGTCGTCGTCGTGGCCGACCCCGGCCCGCGGGGCGCGCTGCCGATGCTGCCCGGCGGCACCGTGGAGAGCACCGACACCACGCCCGAGGACACCCTGCGTCGCGAAGCCGCCGAGGAAGCCCGGCTCACCCTGACCGACCCGGTGCGACTGGGCTGGGTACTGGACAAGACCGGCGAGGTCTACGGAGGCGTGGGGCCCAACGCCCGGCTCCGCCTGGCCGCCCGGGTCACCGCCATCGGGCCGGCGGCCGTCGACCCCGCCACCGGGCGCCCCTTCGCCCGCCTGCTCGCCACCCCCGCCCAGACTGCCGCCCTGCTGGGCTGGGGCTCGCCCGGAACCCGGCAGGCCCAGCTCGCCGCGGACACGGCACGTGAGCGGTGGGGTCTGCCCACCGCTCGCGCCACCGCCATCGAGGAGATCCCTGTGGAGGGGGTGCGGCTCAGCTGACCCCGACCCCGCCCACCTCGCCTCCTTCCCGTCCCGCGCCCCTCTGAGGTAGTCCCCATGCCGTTGTCGCACCACCACATCCGCACCACCGTCGATACCTACCTCACCCGTCACCCTCACGAGCGCGAGCAGCTCAGCGTCCTCCTGGACGCCCTCGACCGGCCTGGCGAGGACATCACCAACCGCTCGACTTTCACCGGGCACGTCACCTGCGGCGCGATCGTCGTCGACCAGCTCGGCCGCGTCCTGCACGTGCTGCACCTGGCCAGCGGGAAGGTCCTCGCCCCCGGCGGACACACCGAGCCCACCGACGACACCCTGGCAGCGGCGGCTCTGCGTGAACTGCACGA
Organism: Streptomyces sp. BK79; assembly: GCF_044142145.1. Classification (NCBI taxonomy): domain Bacteria; kingdom Bacillati; phylum Actinomycetota; class Actinomycetes; order Kitasatosporales; family Streptomycetaceae; genus Streptomyces; species Streptomyces sp. BK79. The sequence goes on along the minus strand of NZ_JBHVOC010000040.1, from coordinate 33,583 downwards.
GGAGACCGGGATCCCGGCTCGGGCCGTCACGCCGTGGCCGGGCTTCGAGACCGTGCCGCTGGACATCGACATCCACAACATCGACGCCCATCCGGGCAAGGGCGAGCCAAGACACCACCACTTCGACCTGCGGTTCCTCTTCCGTCTGCAGACGACCGAGGTGTCGGTCGTGCCGCAAGAAGAGGAAGTCGGCGGCATCCAGTGGCGTCCCGTGGACCGGGTGACCTCCCCGACACTGCGCGAGAAGCTGCTCAAACTGCCGCTCCAGGCCGAACCGGAGACGGCCAACGCCTCGGCCCTGATCTACAACGACCGCGGCGAGTACCTGCTCCACCTCCGCGACTACTTCCCCGGTCAGATCTGGGAGTCGGGCATGTGGTCCCTGCTCGGCGGCGGCCGAGAGCCCCAGGACGCCACCCTGGAACACACCGTGCGGCGCGAACTGGCCGAGGAAGCCGGCCTCGATCTCGCCGGCCTGTCCCCGTTCGGCACCGAGTACGCCTCCCACGACGACGGCACGACCGTACCCATCGCCATCTACGCCGGCCGCTGGAACGGCGACCCGCGCGAACTCCACCTGACCGAAGGAGTAATGCTCGCCTGGTTCGCCCCCGACGACCTCCACCGCCTGCGCATCGCGGACACGACCAGCGACCTCGTACGGCGCCACGCCGCCGGCCTCCCGCCGATGCAGAGCGAACCCGAGCCCGAGGAACAGCGTCCGGCGGCACCGCACGGCACGGTCCCCAACATCATCGGCGTCCACCTCTACCTGGAACGCCCCGACGGGACGGTGCTGCTCGGGCTGCGCCACCCCGACTCCGCGTTCGCGCCGTCCACCTGGCACGTCCTGGCCGGCCACTGCGAGCAGGAGAATGCCATCGACTGCCTGATCAGGGAGGCGATGGAGGAAGCCGGGCTGAGCATCGAGCGCCAGGACGTGGAACTCGTCCATGTCGTCCACCACATCGGTCAGCCCAGGAACCCACCCCGCATGGCCCTGTTCTTCCGCGCCCGTACCTGGAGCGGCGAGCCGGTGCTGCGCGAGCCGGACAAGTGCACCCAGTGGAAGTTCTGGGATCCCGCCGCCCTTCCCGACGACCTCGTCCCCTACACGCGACTGGCTATCGCGAAGATCCAGAACGGCGAGCTGTACAGCGAGACGGGCTGGCCCACATGACCGGCGCGTCGACCAGCACATCCAGTCGCATGCCCGTTGCGACAGCGACCGGGCGCCAGATACCCGCCTCGTGGTGATCCGCGGCAAGTCGGCGTCCGGCAAGTCGAGCGTGGCCCAGAGCCTGCGAGATCACTACGGCCGCGGTATCGCGACCGTAGGCCAGGACGTGATCCGCCGGAACGTGCTCAGGGAACACGACACCGCGCGCGGCACCAACATCGCCCTGGGCACGATCGCCCACGCAGCCCTCGACGCCGGCTTCCACGTCGTCCTCGAAGGGATCCTGTACGCCGACCGCTACGGCCGCACGATCACGTCTCTGGTACGGGATCACCGCGGTGTCTCAGGATGCTGCAAGCTGGACGTGCTGCTCGGCGGTCTGGAGAGCGTGATACCGGCCGACAGCACGCTGCAGGACACCGTCGCCCGGATCGTCCGCGACACCGATCCGACCGCACCGACTGCGAGGCGGCCGCCGTGATGTCGACGCCGGGTGCGGAGACGTCGGGTTTGAGCGCGTGCGAGCCGGTGAGCGGGCCCTGGCTGGAGAAGGACGCCCGCTCGTCGTCGCCGTCGACGGCTGCCACGGTCAGCGCCGAGTCGGCCGCGCCGGGGGCGCCGATGGAACCGGCGGTGTACGCGTTGCCCGCGGCGACCACGTACAGCGGACCGCCGTCCGCGGAAAGGGCGTCGACGGCCTGCGACATGGGGTGGTCGCCGTCGGCGGGATCGGGGGAGCCGAGGCTCATCGAGACGATGTCGGCGCCCTGCTCCTTGGCCCACTCCATGCCCGCGATGGACGCGGAGTCCTGGCCGGTGCCCGCGTCACTCAGCACCTTGCCGACGATCAGCTCCGCGCCGGGGGCAGTCCCGTTCTCCCTGCCGTCGGACGCGGCGCCCGTGCCGGCGACGGTGGAGGCGACGTGGGTGCCGTGTCCGTTGCCGTCGTCGACGTCCTCGCCGTCGACGAAGCTCCCGGACCGCGTCACCTGCCCGGCCAGGTCCGGGTGGTCGAGGTCGGCGCCGGTGTCGAGCACCGCGACCGTCACGCCCGAGCCGTCGAAGCCCTTCTGCCAGGCGTCGTCGGCCCTGATCTGCGTGGTGTCTTCGGCGAGCGCGGCCTCCGTGCGGCCGTCCAGCCACAGCTTGCCGATGCCGCCGTCGAGGGTGCGGGAGGCACCACCGGGGCTTGCCGTGCTGCCGGGGGCAGCGGTGCTCGCGGCGCTTCCTCGGGTGATGTCGTTCCAGAACGCGCGGACCTCGTCCTTGTCCGCGCGCAGCGCGGTGGCATCGATCGAGTGCAGCGTACGCACCGCTTTCGCGCCGACGGGGGTCCGCGGCGGCCGGGCCGAGCGGCTCTTGACGTCGGCGCTCGCGATGACCGGGAGGGTCTCGCTGCGCGCGTCGTCGTAACCCATGGCCACGAGCTTCGTCACGTTGAAGAGCCGCTTGTCGAGGTTGTCGGCGGCCGGCAGCGCCGTCGCCTCCTCGGGCACGACGTAGGTGTCGTCGCCGTGCGTCTCGACCCGGATGGTGCCGCCGGAGCCCGATGCGGGGTCCACGGTCACTACGTCGCGGTTGCCGGGCAGATCGGTGAAATCGCGCCCCGGAACAGCGATGATCGATGGCGACTTACCGTCATGGCGGAAACCGGACTCGCTGTTCCCCACCCCGCACGTCGCACCGGTCACCACGTGAAGTGTGGGCGCGTTGAGGCCGACGGGGTCAGGGTGTGACGATGGGGAAGTCCGGGTCGCCGGGGTCGAGCACGGCGGTGAGACGGCGGAGCGCTGACACATCGCCCTCGACCTGGACACCTGCTCGGTCGAGGCTCTCGGGAGTGAGCCCGGTGACGGCCAGCTCCGACAAGGCATGGACCGTGCTGGTAAGAGTGACATCCGCGGCCGTCTGTTGCGCCGCGCGGCTGTAGCTGAGAACGCCGTTGGACAGCTTGAGTCGGTAGCGCTCGTCGGCGTCGGTGAGCCGGACGTCGACCGTGAGCTTCTCGTCCCACGCTTTGGGGCCGTCGATCTGGATGGCGATGGCGTCGAACAGCATCGTCGGGGTGAGGTGGGCGACGATGTCCGGGGACGCGGTGACGGTGGGGGTGCCGAACTGGCCGTGGCGCAGTTCGGTGGTGCCGGAGAGGTAGAAGTTGCGCCAGGTGCCGTTCTCGGCGCCGTAGCCGAGTTGTTCGAGGGTGTCGGCGAGCAGGTCGCGGGCCGCGGCATGGTCGGGCTGGGCGAAGACGACGTGGCTGAGAACCTCCGCCGCCCAGCGGTAGTCGCCCGCATCGAAGGAGTCGCGTGCCTTGTCGACGACGGCGTCGGCTCCGCCCATGAACCGGACGTAGCGCTTGCCGGCTTCGACCGGGGGATGCTGCCACAGATGGGCCGGGTTGCCGTCGAACCAGCCCATGTAACGCTGATAGACGGCCTTGAGGTTGTGGCTGACCGAGCCGTAGTAGCCGTGGGTGTTCCAGGCGTTCTCCAGGGCCGGTGGCAGTTTCAGGTGCTCGGCGATCTCGATGCCGGTCCAGCCCTTGTTGATCAGTCGCAGGGACTGGTCGTGGAGGTAGCCGTACAGATCACGCTGGACGCTCAGGAAGTCGACCACCCGTTCCTGGCCCCAGGTGGGCCAGTGGTGCGAGGCGAACGCGACGTCCGTCGTCTCGCCGAACAGGTCGATCGTCTCGGTGAGCGCGTGTGACCAGGCGTGCGGGTCACGGACGACGGCGCCGCGCAGGGTCAGCAGATTGTGCAGCGTGTGGGTGGCGTCCTCGGCGGTGCACAGCGCCCTGAAGTCGGGGAAATGGATGAGCACCTCGGCCGGCGCCTCGGTGTTGGGTGCCATCTGGAAGACCATGCGGATCCCGTCGACGACCTCCTCCTGCCCCGTCTCGGTGATGGTCAGGGTCGGCGGGATGAGGGTGACGGTGCCGGTGGAGGTGGTCTGGCCGAGTCCGGCCCCGATGGCGCCCCGCGGACCGCGGGCGAGTGCTGCGCCGTACATGTAGGCCGCGCGCCGTCCCATGGCGGTGCCCGCGTACACGTTCTCCGCGACCGCGTGCTCGGTGAAGCCCTCCGGGGCGATCACGGTGCACCGGCCGGCGTCGACGTCCTCCTGGGTGGTGACGCCCTTGACGCCGCCGAAGTGGTCGACGTGCGAGTGGGTGTACAGGACGCCGGTCACCGGGCGCTCACCGCGGTGCTCGCGGTACAGGGCCAGGGCCGCGGCCGCGGTCTCCGTCGAGATCAGCGGATCGATGACCAGGACACCGGCGGTGCCTTCGACGAACGTGATGTTCGACAGGTCGAGGCCGCGCACTTGGTAGATACCGTCGATGACCTCGAACAGACCCTGTTCGGCGACCAGCTTGGACTGGCGCCACAAGCTCGGGTTCACCGTGTCGGGAGCTTCCCCCTCGAGGAAAGCGTAGGTGTCGTTGTCCCACACGACGGCACCGTCGGCATTGGTGACGGCGTTCGGCGTCCTGCGGGCGATGAAGCCCCGCCTGGCGTCCTCGAAGTCCTGGGAGTCGGAGAACGGGAGGCGGTCCCGCGTCTCGGTCTGCTGACGGGAGATGGAAGGCTGTACGCCCTTTGGTGTCGCATTCATTTCGACAGATTCACACCAGAAGGCCAAAAAACGCCGCCGCGACCCGCCCGGCCTCCTGGAGGTGCGGGTGGAGCGCGCACGTTGATCGCGGGTAAGTACGAACTGCGCGAGCGGCTTGGCCGGGGCGGGACAGGCGAGGTCTGGGCAGGCCGCGACCGTGACCTCCACCGCAACGTGGCGATCAAACTGCTCGTACGCGACGACGATGCCCACCGGGTGCAGGCGGAGTCTGCCCTCGCGGCGTGTCCGTCTCCTGCCGCCGGCCAGTGCCCGCGGCGCACGTTCCGGACCACGGACACCTGACGGGCACCGGCCCCCTCGGGGGAATGCCGACCGTCCGTACTGATCGTCGAGAACAACCGGCAGATCAGGATCCGGCTACTGGTCCCGGTCGTCACCATGCCTCTGTACCTGGCGCTGCTGATCATGTTCGGGATCGGTGGTGCGTGCGGAGCCCTCCTGGTCAGCAACCGTAGCCGCAGCCGTCGGTGACCATGTCTGTCGGCAAGCCTGCAGCGCCTGACCGAGGTGCCCCGAACGACGGTGTGCGCTGGCGGCCACCGCGGCCTTGGCGGAGCGTTGAAGGGCTGTGTCATGAGCGAGCCCCGCCGTCCGGAAGGAAGAACACGCGATGGCCGAGAACAAGGAGCCCCGAACCGCGGAACCCGGCATCGCCGTGCAGAACGCCGAGGTCGTGAGCGCGGTGCCTTCGAGGACATCCGGGATCTCGAGCACGCCCGCCGGGGGTTCGTGGGGACCGTCGAGGACATCGTGCGTGACGGTGAGGGCAACGAGGTCCGGCTCCTGACCGCGTACGACTTCCTGGACCGGGACTGCCCCGACACCGCCAACCCCGGTCTGAGTCGCCAAAGCCGCCTGGTGGCCCGGCACAGCCTGTTCGAGGTGGTCGAGGGCATCTACCAGGTCCGGGGTTTCGACCTGCCGAACATGACGAGCGTCGAGGGCGAACGCGGTGCTTTCCTGATCTCGGGTGATCCCGCGAAGCTCACCGAACTCCTCGGCCACCTCACCGCTCCCGACCCCGACTTCGCCATCGTCACCCCCTGAACGCCCCGTTCCCCCCGTTCCGACAGAGGAGAGCCACAGATGCCCGAAGAGGGCGCGCCCCTCGCCCGGGACGGACCGCCCGAGGACGGCACGCCACCGCACGGCGGACCGCGGCAGCGGGAGCCGGACGACTGAACCACCCTGGCCAATGAGCGCACACTGCTGGCGTGGCTGCGCACCGCACTGGCGCTGCTGGCCGCGTCGTTCGCCGTCGTCAAGCTCACTGACATCACGCCGCAGGCCCTGCGCCTGGCGCTGGGCCTCTATCTCAACGCCCTGGCCACGGCCGTGGTGATCGCGAGCTTTGTCCAGTGGCGCACACGCCAGCGCCGTATCAGCGGACCCGAACCGCCGGGCAGGCGCCCGGGTGCACCACTTCTCACCCTCGCGATGCTCGTCCTCGCCGGCTTCGTCGTCGCGGTGACCGCGTTGGCACCCTGAGCGGCCGGCCGCGACGAGGAGGCGAGCAGCGGCTGACGTGCGCCGGCCCGCGCACCCCCGTCCCGATGCGTAGGGAGGACACGTAAGTGACCCAACGGCCCGGTGGAACGAAGCGGTTCCCGGCGCTGCCGGGCGGCCTGGGGCGTCTGCGCGGCGACCGGGTACACGGTGATGCGCTCGGTGCGCTGACGGTGTGGGCCCTGGCCGCGCCCAAGTGCGTGGCGTACGCGCAGAGCGCGGGTGTACCGCCGCAGAACACGGGTGTACCGGAGCGCCTTCCACGGCGCTCCGGTGGCGGTGGTCGCCCGCACGCTGCCGGGCCGTTCCCCGCCCCTGATCGTCGGGGTCGCGTCGGCAGTGGCGGTGCTGTCCCGCGCCACCGTCGCCGACGTGGGCTTCGGCCCGCGGCACCCTGCGGGTCCTCCGCCACGGCCGCACGTCCCCGGCCGCCGACGCGACAGGAGTGACCACAGACATGCCTCATCCCCGCCACACCGCACTCCATCGGCGCCGCAAGGCAACGTGGCCCAACCGCGGCCTGGCGGTCGCGCTCGCCGGTGGCGGCGCCCTGCTGGGCTGGTGGCTGCCGCGCCTGGAACGCTCCCACTCCCTGGGGGGACTGACCTACGACCCGGCCACGGCCCAGGCCACCTCCGGCGCCATCGCCGCCGGCGCGATCACCCTCACCGGATTCGTACTCACCGCCGTCACCCTCGTCATCCAGTCCGTGCAGAGCATGTCTCCCAGACTCGCGGGAGTCCTGGGCTACTTCGAACGCTCACTGGTGCTCTTCGGCGCACTGACCGGCACGGCCGTCTACACCCTGGTCGTGCTCGCCCAGGTTCGCGACGACCACGCATCCCGGCTGTCCGTCACCCTGGCCATCGTCTTCGTCGTCCTGTCCACCGCGGCGATTCTGCGCAGCTTCGCCGGACTGCGCGACCTGGTCACCGGAGGCGGCCTCGTACGGGCCGTCGGCCAGCTCCTGCACACCGCTCTCGACCAAGAGTGGCACGATCCGCACACCCCGCCCTCTTCCACCGGCCCCACGCCCCTCCCCCACACCGACACCGACACCGCCGAGATCCCCGCACCGTTCGGCGGCATCGTCCAGCACATCGACGCCTCCGCCATCATGGCGGTCGCCACCCGCCTCGACCTCCACGTCACCTGCCTCGTCGCCGTCGGCAGTTTCGTCGAACCCGGCGCGCCACTGCTCCGCGTCTCCCCCGCGCCCGTCTCCGACGCCACCGTGCGCTCTCTGACCCGCGCCGTGCACCTCGGGCCGGCCCGCCGCATCGACCACGACCCCGCCTACGGCCTCCGCCTCCTCGTCGACGTCGCCATCAGGGCGCTCTCCCCCGCGGTCAACGACCCCACCACCGCAGTCCAGGCCCTCGACCAGATCGAATCCGCCCTGCTGCGCCTCCCCCACCGCGCCCTGGGCCCCATCGACTTCCGCGACGAGGACGACACCACCCGCCTCGCCCTTCGCCGCCCCGACTGGCACGCCCTGCTGGACCTCGCCCTCGCCGAGATCATCCTCTACGGCGCCGACTCCCTCCAGGTCCACCGCCGCCTGCGCGCCCTCCTCGCCGCTCTTGCCTACGCGCTCCCCTCCCACCGCGCCACCAGCCTGATCCCGTTCCACGCCACCCTCGACCACACGGTCCGCGCACTGCCCACCCCGGCCCTGGCCGACATCGCCGCGACCAAGGATCCTCAGGGGCTGGGCGGCCCGGCCTGACCCGCGAACGCTCAGCAGCCGGCCCGGACGGAACCCGGCCGGCGGGGCCACCCACGGAAAACACCGCGACACCAACCGGCAGGATCGTGTTGCTGCCCGGCGGAGGCCGCCCCGGTCCCGATACTGAGCACATGCCCGGCCAACTCCGCGACAAGGTTCTGCCAGACCGGCAACGCCGGTCCCTGGACGACCTCCAGCAGGACCTCGATCTCTCGTCCGGGGACAGCCGGTCGAAGCAGTCGGCCTTCTGGACCATGCTCACGCTCTCGGCCGTCATCGCGGCGGGCGGCATCCTGACGGACTCCACCGCCACCGTCATCGGCGCGATGATCATCGCCCCGCTCTCCACCCCCATCATGGGCATCGCCCTCGGTGCCGTACAGCGCCGCCGCACCACCGCCGCCGCGTTCGTGGCCCTCGGGTGCCTGCTGGTGATCCTGGTCGGGGCGGTGGCCTCACTGGTGGTGCCGCAGTCCTACGACCTGCTGACCAACAGCCAGGTCTCGGGCCGGACCTCACCGGGACTGCTCGACCTGATCTCCGCCCTGGCCACGGGCTTCGCCGGCGCCGTGGCACTGGCCCGCAAGGACGTCGCCGCGGTGTTGCCAGGCGTGGCCATCGCGATCTCCCTCGTACCACCCCTCGTCGTCACCGGCGTCTGCGCCGGCCAGGCGGCATGGTGGCCGGCGCTGGGCGCCCTGGTGCTCTTCCTGTCCAACCTCTTCGCCCTCGTCTTCGCCGGCATGAGCGTCTTCACCGCCCTCGGCTACACCCACACCGCCGGACGGCACACCCTCCACCGGCCACGCCGCGCCCACGTCATGCTCGGACTGCTCTTCGCCGCCGTCCTGCTCCCCCTGGGCGCCAACACGGTCGTCACCATCCTGCTCAACTCCTGGACCCTCAGAGCCGAGAGCGCCGCCGAGCGGTGGCTCTCGCACAGCCCCGGCGCGACGGTCACCAGTGTCGACGCACGCTCCCGCACCCTGTACATCCACGTGCGCAGTCCCAGCGACCTGCCCCCGATCGAAGATCTGCTCAACAGCCTGGAGGGGCACCTCCCCGACGGCATCCCCATCGTGGTCGACAGCACACGCGGCCGGCAGATCACGGCCGGCAAGGTCGGTGGATGAGGCCCTTCGGACCGGCATCTGTAATGCCCGAGTAAGTAACGGCCTCCGCCCGGTGACCTGCTGCGTGAGGAGGGCTTGAGCCTGCAGGTCGGCGTCAAGGCCCTTGAGGGCAGAAAGCACCCGGATCGTGACGCCCAGTTCTGCTACATCAACGAGCAGGCCAGAGCGCACCGCGCTACGGACGGGCCGCGGAGTCCTGAGACGGCCTCGAGTGGTTCTCCGCCACGTTCAACGCGCCCTTCCACTACCCAGCTCAACACAGTGACAGGCACGGACTCCACGACGGCATACCCCCTGCGGCGGCTGGGGAAGAAACTGCCCGCCCGCAGCTTCGGGATCGCGAGCTCGAGGTCGCCGGCCTGCGTGGTCACCGTCTTCTCCCGGTGGCCGTTGCGCCAGGTGGTGCGGGTGTCGGTGTGTTCGCCCCATTCGGCGCCGATCTTTGTGGTGGCCTCGGCTTCGGTCAGTTCCTGCAGCAGCCGTTCGGCGGCCTCGCGGACGAGTTCCAGACCATCGGCCGAACGTAGTGACTCAAGCAGGCGAAGTAGGTCATGCCGGGACAAGGCCACCGTGCACCCCCTGGGGTCGAACTGCCCGTTCACTCCGGACAGTTGCACCGTGGCCTGCCAGTTGAGCAGGGAGCAGTCACCGGCAGACGGTGCACCCGAGGGAGGAGCAGAACCCGCGCACTCAGACACGGAGATCCCCTACACCACACAGCGGGACGTCATCGTCAGCGGAATGGCCACCTCGCGCCATACAGCAGCTCATTTGAGACAGCAGAGTCACCCCCTCTCCGGCCGGGGACGTACTGCTCACCTCGGTTCCCCGCCTCCGTTGTCCGACGTGCGCCGAGGAGTCGCAGTGAAGGGGGGGACCTCGCCAATCAGTCTGGATTCGGCACCGCGTACGCTCGTCCGTCAACGGGCCGACGCAGACTGGAGAGGGAGACGGGGCGCATGACGGGGGGCAAAAACGTACACGGGCTCGCGGCAGGAGCCGACCGAGCGGCCCCGCCGGCCGAGAAAGCCCGCCCCCGAGCCCGTATGCGACCCATTCACTGGCTTCTGTTCAACAGCACGTGCGTTGCGGTCTCGGTGAGCCTGATGTGGCTCGCGCCGGTGATCCCGCTGCCGGCCCTGCTACGCGGCGCGGCCTTCCTCACCTCCGCGCTGCTGATACCCCTGGCGCTGCTCCTGGTGCCGGTCCTCTTGCTCCGCCACATCCCTCACAAGAAGCCGCCGAAACTCGCCATAGTCGCGCTCACCGTGGCCATCGCTGCCGCAGTCGTGCTGGCGATCATCACCCATGAAGCCGGCAACGAACAGGCGCTGCAAGAGCGGGGCCGGCGGACCGAGGCCGTTGTGATCGAGGTCGAGAACCGCAAGACCGACAAGTGCACGCTCCGCACCCGCGACGGCCGGGAGATCTCACCTCAACTGTCGGAGGGCGACGGCTGCGAAGCGGAATGGGTTGAGCCAGGCGACAAAGTGCGTGTGCTGTACGACCCCAAGGGTGCAGCCGGTCCGGTTGAGGATGTGGACTTGGACCTGGAACCCGGCTCGTACCGAGGGACAATCGGCGGCCTGGCAGCGCTAATCATCGCGGCAGGCACATGGGGCTGCACACGGCTGAATCGGCGGGACAACGGGTAACAGGTCATCTCATTTGGCCTGATCTGGTGCCAGGGGCGCCGACCCGTCCGCAAGGTGGTGGCAGGCGCCGGCACGGGGACCGAGAAGTGCTGACCGCGATCGTGTTCGTCGCGACGTCTGGTTGTACGTGGCAGCAGTTGCCGTCCGCTTCATTCGGGCCGTCGGGAGCCACAGCCCACCGGCGGTTCACGGAGTGGTCGAAGACCCGGGTGTGGGCCAAGCTCCACCGCTTGGTCCTCGACGAACTCGGTTCCCGCGGCGAGCTGGACTGGTCCCGCTGCGCGATCGAACCGACGTCCACGGACGATACTCACGAGGCGTCGGTGTAGGCGAGGTGGGCTCCGCAGCTGGTGCAGCGGAAGAGCATGGCGGTTGCCCCCTGGCCCAGGCTGGTCAGGAAGTGTTCGAGTCGGCTTTCGTCGTGCCAGCCGTCGAGGCGCATGTCGGTCCGCAACTGGTCCAGTGCTTCGGGATGCGCCGCCAGCTCGGCGTATCCGACTCCCCCAGGAAGGCGGCCGCGTCCTGGCAGTGGGCGAGCCAGTGTGGATCCTGCCAGGCGTGGAAGCGAGGAGTGCGGCGGGTGACCTCATGCAAGACGTCCTCACTGACACCGTCGAGCCCGTAGGAGTCGGTGAAGTCGCCAGCGAAGCGTTCGGCGACACTGCCATTTGCGATGCACCAAGGACAGAACCGTCCGCTGACGTCCTGAGCAGTGTAGAAGGTGGCCGTGTAGATCCATCCCATGTCGGCCTTGCAGCAGGCGCACGTCTCGGTGGACGCGCGGATGGACCCGCTTGCGAGGGGATTTGGGTGATAACGGAAGAAGGGCAGGTCGGCGCGTGCACCGGCCGAGCGGCGTCTTCGCCGACATGCGAGAGCCCCGGCCCACTGCGGGAGCAGGGCCGGGGCTGGCGCCGGCGAGCTGGTGCCACGCGGCCCGTCACCACAAGGAGAGACCGAGCCGAGCGACGCTGACGCGACTCACCCCCTCTCGATCCCGAACGCCGGGACGTCAGTGGCGGACAGGTCCGGGCGCGCCCGGGAGAGGTACGGGGTGACGCCATCGGCCGGCGCCGTCGCGGGCGAGGTCCACATCAACTTCCACCACCAGCTGCGGGTCGACGAGCGTGATCTCCAGGACCTCGCGGTTGCCCCACCCGGCCGTGAACGGCCGCCCCGCCCAAGGATGCTCACCGACGGCCGGCGCCAGCGCAGTTGGGAGAGCAGCTGTCGCGGTGCGGGTAAGCGGGACGGTGCGACCGGTGTAGCGCGGGCCGCCCCTGACATCGGCACTCACCGGTCGACGCCGATGGTGGTCGCGGGGGATGCCGACGTCTCGTCCCCGTCCGTGCCCGCCGTGCCGGGCGGCTCCTGTTCTGGAACGAACGCGACCTCCCCGTTGAGGACCTTGCGGGCGCGGTCGGGGTCGAGTGCGCCTTCCCACTTGGAGACGGCGAACACGGCGACGCAGTTGCCGAGGAGGTTGGTGGCCACCCGCATGGTGTCCATGATCCGGTCGACTCCGAGGAGCAGGGCGACGGCGCCGGCCGGGATGACTCCGAGGGCGGAGGCCGTAGCCGACAGCGCGAGGAATGCCGAGCCGGGTACACCTGCCATGCCCTTGCTGGTCAGCATCAGCACGAGCACGACGGTGACCTGCTGCCCGAGCGTCAGGTCGACGCCCACGGCCTGGGCGATGAACAGCGTCGCGATGGAGAGGTAGATGGAAGCGCCGTCGAGGTTGAAGGAATACCCGGTGGGCAGGACCAGACCCACCGAGTCGTCGCGACAGCCGGCTTGCCGCAGCTTCTGCATCATGCGCGGCATGACCGTCTCACTCGAACCCGTTCCGAGCGCGAGCACGAGTTCCTCGCGCGTGTAGCGCACGAACTTCCACAGGCTCACACCCGTGAACATCTTGAGGGCGGCCCCGAGCAGCAGAAGGAAGAGCAACGCCACCGCGTAGCAGACGCCGATCAGTTTGCCGTACGTGGACAGCGCGCCGAGGCCGTACTCCCCCACCAGATGGGCCGTGGCTCCGAACACGGCCAGTGGAGCGAGTTTCATGATGAAGCCGACGATGGCGAAGATCACCTCTTGCGCCTGGGCCACGGCCGGCAGAATCGCCGGCACCTTGGTGTGACCCAGATGCAGCAGCGCGGCACCCACCAGGCAGGCCAGGACCAGGACCTGGAGCAGGGAGTTCTCGGCGAACGCTCCCACGGCACTGTCGGGCAGCGAATGCAGCAAGAACTCGCTCGTGGAAGGCAGCTCGCCACCACCGGTCTTCTCATCGACGGCCGAAGCGTCGAGTGAGGCGGGATCCACGTTCATCCCGCTGCCCGGACGGACGAGGTTTCCAGCGAGCAGCCCGATCACGAGAGCGACGGTCGTGGCAGCCTCGAACCAGATCAGCGCCTTGAGCCCGATACGCCCGAAGGATTTCAGGTCGCCTGCCTTGGCGATGCCGGTCACCACCACGCAGAAGACCAGAGGCGCGATCATCGCCTTGATCAGCCGGATGAATCCGTCACCCAGCGGTTGTACGGCGGAACCTGCTTCGGGCCACACTCCTCCGATGACGACACCGGCGACCAGTGCACAGAGCACTTGCATGAACATCGACGTCCGAAGACTTCGAGCGATACGACGAGCCAGGGACGGTCCGGCTTTCGACATGAATCGCACTCCTCCCACCGCGCTTCCGCAGTGTGGAATTGACCTTCCATTCAATTGCTCACTATCGGGGGGCAACCGGTTTGACGGAAGAGCCGAGCAGGAGGCGGGCGGAACTTTGGCACATACTCCAACCACCGACCAGGGCGAATAGATGCAAGGAGCATCTTTATGTACTCGGGATGGGCAAAAGCCGCAGCTGTCGAGTGGACGGGACCACGTTCGCCTTCCACACGGCGCTGGCCGGCCAGTGGGCGACGAAGTCGGTAGTACGCACCACCTCAACCTGCGTCAGCCCATCACCGCGCCACACTCCGACAGCCCTTGACGAGTGAACCCCCCGCAGATGCCTCAGTGACAGCGGCAGCACCCCGCAGTCAACCCCAGCCGAACTCGGGCACTTGCATCGGGCGCATCTCCCCCTCGAACCTGGTGGAGACGTACCGGGTGGCGCCGTCGCGGGCGACGTCCACGGCGACCTCCATCACCACCGTGCGGGCGAGGGGACGGTGCGGCCGGTGTAGCGCAGGCGGCCCGTGTCGTCGTAGCGGCCGAGCAGGAGCGTGCGGGGTGTGGCCACAGTTCCGGTGACGGCGTCGACGTTAGCCTCGATGGTGACGCGGACCTACTGGTGAAGAGGCAGTATCTGAAGTCTGCGCAATTCGCGCACGAAGCAGGATGGTCGCGCGAGGAGCCCGGCCGGCCGTGGCCGGCCGCCACGTGCCGATGGAGTGCTCAGCGTGTCCCTTGGTCCACCACCGTCGGTGGTCCGAGGCCAGAGTGTCGGTGACCGGTGATACCTGTAGTGCGTGGCAGATGCGACTTTGGGTGCGGTGGCCCTCCTGCGTGAGGCCTTTCCGGCAGAGGTCCGGCACAGCCCTTTGGGCTGGGAGGCTCTTTGGGCGTGGGAGCGCAGGCACGGCGTGGTGTTGCCTGAGCCGTACCGCACGTTCGTTGCCAAGATCGCGAACGGCACCGACGACGGTCCGCCAGACGAGGGGGGCCTGCTGCCTGTGGGAGAGAAGCCAACCACCTGGGCTGTCTGGGAAGCGGACTCCTGGATGAGCCCGGAGCCGTTCGATGGCACCGCTGCACGCGTGCTCCATCAGCCTTTCCCGCTCAAGGAGGAATGGCAATGGGAGTACGACTATTACGACCACAGCCGCCACTCGTTCCAGTTGCACCAGACCTACCAGCACGGCTCGGTGCTACTGGGCAGCGACAGGTTCGGTGAGTACTGGACGCTGGTGGTGACCGGGCCGCAACGCGGTCGGGTCTGGTGGCTCAGAGACGGATGCGCCGCACCCTATGCCGACTCCCCGTCTGATCAGCCGAGGGGCGATTTCCTGCACTGGGTGAGGGACTGGCATGTCGGACAGGGCTGGTGGCGGACCGAGTAGCGTCACCACCCCAGGCCGGGGCCACGAACGCTCGAACGGCCCCTTCAAACTTGATTGTCTGAGACGGGAAGTCCGCACGCTCGCGTGAAGCCACCCCCCGCCGCGTGTGCCTGCGCCCTCCTGTGATCCTCAGACGCGGGCAGGATGGCGACCGGCCAGGTAGTCGGACCAGTTCTCGCCGGCCAAGGCTGCGAAGCGTGCCGCTGTTCTCGGCTGGATGCCGATCAGGTCGGAGACCAGTACCGGTGGCAGGTCGGCTAGCGCTTGCACCATGGCGGTCTTCCGGGCTGCGCGCGTGGGCAGGCTGTAGCGCTTGAGTTTGTCGGCCAGTCCCGCGGGGTTGCGAGGGCGCCCGGGAGTGCGGCCCGGCAGGACGTATGTGCCGGCTTCGCTGTGCCGGGATCCGTCGTTGAGGTGGTCGACGATGCGGGTCAGGGGGAGGGCGTAGAGGCGGATGAAGGCTGCGGCGATGCGGACGTCCGGCGGGAAGCTCTCGGTCGTTCAGGCAGCGGCATAGCTCCTCGTAGGGGACTTCCGTGGCAGGTGTCTCGGGGGCGGCGTGGATTGGGCTGGCGGTCCGGGGCGAGTGCCTTCTCCTGGTTCGGGCCGGAATCCGAGTCGGGTGAGTTGGCCCGATCACCGGACCGTCGGTTGTCGCGGCGTGATTGGTCAGGCGACGGCCGTGCTTCTCCTGGGCGGTCTCAGCTCTTCAAGGGTTCAGGTCAGGGGGTCTCTGGGCCGGCTCCTCGCAGGAAAAGGTCGACGACGTCCTGGGCCAGGCGGTCGGCGGAGGACGGAGTGCTGTCGTCCTGCAGGGGATGAACGGTGGCGGCGAGTTCCATGAAGGCGGTGGCGAGGAAGGCCGGGTCGGCTTGCCGTAGTTCGCCCGTGGCCACCGCCTGGGCCATGAGGTCGGTGACGGGCTGGATGAGGCCGCGCACGTAGGCGCGGGTGACCTCGGCGCGCTGATCGTCCTCGAGATGGCGGATGGCGTAGTAGATCTGGTTGCTGAGCGCTGAGTTGTAGGTGCCCGTGGCGTAGGAGGCGGCGAGGGCGAGGAGCTTGTCGCGCAGGGTGCCGGGGGTGGCGAGTGCGCTCTGGAGGAGGGCCGAGGCTTCCTTGGTGTAGTGGTCGGCCACCTCCATGAAAAGGGCGGGTTTTCCGCCGGGGAAGTGGTGGTAGAGGCTGGCCTTCTTCACGTCGACGGCTTTGGCGATGTCGTCGAGGGAGACGCCGAGGTAGCCGTAGTCGGTGAGTCGGCGGGCGAATTCGTCGCGGGCACGGGTGCGGGTGTCGCTCTGGCGGGGCATGGTGGTCAGACTCCTGTACGGGTACGACGGGTCAGGGTGAGGTGGGCCGCGGCGGCGCCCGCCGCCAGGAGGACGAAGGCGACGATGGCGCCCGGCAGCAGGTTCTGTTCGTTCCAGGGCGCGGTGAGCAGACTGCGCATGGCTTCCAGCGGCGGGGTGAGCGGGTTGATGTCGGCAGCGTGGGCCATCCAGCCGCCGAGCTGGTCACGCGGGACGAAGGTGGCGGTGAAGAAGGAGAGCGGGAAGAAGACGAGGGTCACGGAGCCGACTGCCGAGCTGTTGCCCGTGTGGAGGCCGACCGCTGCGGCCAGCAGCAGGAACCCCGTCCCCAGCAGGACGGTGGCACCGATGAGCGCGAGGACGGCGGGGGCCCCGGATACGGGGTTCAGGCCGAGCAGCAGGCCGAGTCCGGTGAGCGCGACGGTCTGAGCGGTCAGGACGACGACGCCTGCCAGGACGGGGGCGGTGATGAGGGCCCAGCGGCCGACCGGGGTGAGCCAGAGCCGTGCGTGATAGCCCGAGCCGATGTCGCTCACGAGCAGCTGCCCCGCGGTGGCACCGCCGGTGAAGGCGGTGGTGAGCAGGCACAGCGGCAGAACGACGTCGATGTAGCGACCGCCGGGTGTGGCCGCGGCCGTGACCGAGGACAGCTGTCCCTCGTAGATGATCATGAAGAACGCGCTCGTGAGCAGCGGCGAGAGAAGCAGAGAGGGCGTACGGAGGCAGGACTTGAGCGAGCGGGCGGTCAGTGGCCCCAGGGCCGCCCACGACTTCGCTGCTGCGGGCGGGCCTGCGGGACCGGCGACGGCGGTGGTGATCGTGCTCATGCGGCAGTGGCGCCTTCCGGGGTGAGGGCCAGGCGGAGGAAAACGTCCTCCAGGCTAGGTTCGTTGACAGTCAGGGATTCGGCGTGCAGGCCCGCGGAGGCCAGGGTGAGCAGCGTCTCCCCGTCGGCTCCAGGTCGGGCGAGCCGGATGCTCACCGCGTGCGCGGCGGTTTCGGCCGTGTGGAGCTGCTCCCCCTTGGCGGCGAGCAGCTCCCGGGCCTGGCCGGCGGCGGAGGCGTCGCGGAATCGCAGGGTGAGGACACGGTCGCCGACCTCGTCCTTGAGGACATCCGGGGCGGCGGAGGCGATGAGGCGTCCGGCGCGGAGGATGCCGACGCGGTCGCAGAGCTGGTCGGCCTCTTCCAGGTACTGGGTGGTCAGCAGGACGGTGACGCCGTGGTTGGCGGCCAGTGCGCGGATCTCGTCCCACAGGTCCCGGCGGCTGGCCGGGTCGAGCCCTGTGGTGGGTTCGTCGAGGAAGAGGACGTCCGGGCGCTGGACGAGAGCGACGGCGAGGTCGACACGGCGGCGCTGACCCCCGCTGAGCTTGCCGACCGGCGTGTCCGCGAAGTCATGCGCGTCGAAAGCGGTGAGGAGCTCGGCGCAGCGTGCGCGTGCCTGCCGGGCGGTGAGCGACTGGAGCCGCCCTTGCAGGCGCAGCAGTTCACGGGCGGACATCAGAGGGTCGAGGGCAGTGCCCTGAAGGACGACTCCGGTGCGGCGGCGGACTGTTCCAGGGTCACGGGAGACGTCGGCTCCGGCGACCTGGGCCGCGCCCCGGGAGGGGCGGAGCATGGTGGTGAGCATCCGGACGGTGGTGCTCTTGCCTGAGCCGTTGGGGCCGAGCAGGCCGTAGACCTCTCCGGGGTTCACCTCCAGGTCGAGCCGGTGCACCGCGGTGTGCTCGGCGAAGTCCCGGCCGAGCCCGACGGCACGGATGGATGGGGTGGCGACGTTGTCCATGCCTAAAACCTACCTATCGATAGGTAGGTTTGCAAAACCTCAGCCCCGCTCCCCCGGTGCGGAAGAAGGTCAGGGTCTTCACGGAGGCGGAGGGCGTCGGCTCGCCCTTGCCGTCGGCTCGATCGCCGTGGTGATGAAGTCTCCCGAGTGGGGTCCGGACGTCATGACGTCCGGACTCCACTCGGGGCGGGAGTGTCAGCGCTTCATGAGAGCGAAGACGCCCCAGCTGAGGTACTCACGCCCGTAACGGGCGTAGTGGGCGGGCTCGGTGGTGAGTTCCTCCCGTACTTCGGGAGCGAGTTCGTCGTCCGGGTTCTCGTCGAGCCAGCGGCGCATGCTGAGCCACTGGGCCGCGGCGTAGCGGTCCCAGCTGTTCTGGTCGGCCAGCATCATTTCCACGACGTCGTACCCGAGTTCCTGGAACTGCTCGATCAGAGCGGGGAGGAGCAGGAAGTCGGCGACGGAGGTGGCGTGGCACGCCTTGGCGGTCTCCTCGTCCGGAGGGGTCTGCCGCCAGAACGGTTCGCCGATCAGCATCATTCCTCCCGGGCGGAGGCTGCGCTGGAGCAGCTGGGTCGTTCCGGCGACGCCGTTGCCGATCCAGGTGGCGCCCACGCAGGCGGCGAGATCAACCGGCTGGTCGGCGACGTGGCCGGCGGCGTCACCGTGGACGAACTCGACCCGGTCGGCGACGCCGAGTTCGGCGGCCCGGGCCCGGGCCTGCTCGGTGAAGAGCGTGCTGATGTCGACTCCGGTGCCCGTGAAGCCAAGGTCACGAGCCCAGGTGCACAGCATCTCGCCCGAGCCGCTGGCCAGGTCGAGCACCCGCGTCCCGGCAGGGAGGCGGAGGGATTCGCCCAGGGTGGCGAACTTGTCCGCGGTGAGCGGGTTGTGGATGCGGTGGCCGCTCTCGCGGATGGTGAAAATGCGAGGAAGGTCCATGACCGTATTCCTTTCCGTCATGCCTTGAAGTGAGGGGACTGCTTGAGGGCGCGCACCTGGCGCGAGATCTGCTTCATCGGCCGTTCCAGCTCGGCGCGCAGCCGCGCGTCGGTGCGGGCGGCGGCGTAGGTGTTCTCGCGCTGCAGCCGGTGGTAGCTGTCGAGGCGCCGCTGGGTGAGACGACCGTCCTCGACGGCGGCCAGCACCGCGCAGCCCGGCTCGGTGGTGTGGGCGCAGTCCGCGAAGCGGCAGTCGCGGGCCAGCTCAGTGATCTCTGCGAAGGTGTGCTCCAGGCCGTCGTCGGCGTCGTGCAGGCCGACGCCGCGCAGGCCCGGGCTGTCCAGGAGGACTCCGCCGTGGGGCAGCGGCACCAGTTCGCGCCAGGCGGTGGTGTGCCGGCCCTTGCCGTCGCCGCCGCGTACCGCGCCGGTGGCCAGGAGGTCCTCGCCGAGCAGGCGGTTGCCGAGGGTGGACTTGCCCGCGCCCGAGGGTCCGAGCAGGACGACCGTGCCCGACATGACGGCGGTCAGGACGTCCAGGCCTTCGCCGGTGGTGGCGCTGGTGACCAGCACCTCCACGCCCGGGGCCGCCTCGGCCACCTCTGCCGCCGCGGAGGCGGGGTCGGTGCACCGGTCGGCCTTGGTGAGCACCACCACGGGTGTGGCGCCGCTCTCCCACGCCAGGGCGAGCATCCGCTCGATCCGCCCGAGCTTGAGCGGGTCGGCGAGGGAGACGGCCACCGCCACGGTGTCGACGTTCGCGGCCAATACCTGGGCATGAGAGGTGCGCGAGGAGGTGGAGCGGACCACGGCACTCCGGCGCTCCAGCACCTCCACCACGGTGGCGGAGGTCGCCGGGCCGGCCGGACGGACGGACACCCAGTCGCCGGTGCACGGCGTCAGCCGGTCACCGGTACCTGAGGAGCGGAGGACCATCGCGCGGACGGGGCCGGTCTCGGCGACGACGTCGCACAGACCGCGCTCGGCCCGCACGACACGGCCCGGGACCAGTCCCTCGTCCCTCGACGGACCGAAGGACCGCTCACGCTCCGTGTCCCAGCCGTAGTCGACCAGAGTCAGGACGCGCGAAGGACGGGAGAGAGCAGATGGGTGTGAAGCGTGTGGGTGAAACAAGTGAAGAGACCCTTGAGAGGGGGTCTCGCCGGACGGCAGACGTGCCGGAACCACTCCCCCACAGGGGAGGCTGGCAGAGGAAAGGTCAGGCCGAGACCCGAGAGATGCGAACGAGTCGGGCACCGCACACAGCGGTGGTCACCACGACCGTCATCGCGCATCTCCTCCGATCTCCAAGAGTGGCCTGGTCGCCACTTCCACAGAAACCGTAGCATCTTCTGTGGAGCAGCATGGGAGTCGATTGAACCACCCGCCCCGGTCGCATGCGCCCCCCCTCGACGACTGCGACGATCTCGCGCAGGGACGAGAGCTGGGGCAGACGTCGCCGGCTCGGGTCCGGCGCGACGTCTTCGCTGTTCACCGCGACGGCAGGTCCGATAATCCGTTGACGCCCGCTCATGGGCCATTGCTACTGTCAGGCGTTCCGTCGGAACTACTCGGGCCTGCTGCGCCCCGGAAAGGAGTGAGTTTTGTGCCCCCGGCCCTCGCCGCGCGCGCCTCGCTGCACGGCTCCAGCCGTCCCGTCCTCCTGACCCGTCCCACCCGGACGGCTACCGGACGCGGCTTTCCGGTGCTGTGACCTGCCCACGCACCCCGTAGTCCCCGCGCACTGCGGCATACGGGGGCGTATTCGGCGAGGCCGCTCGGCCTGCTCTTGCTGTCATGACCGACTTCTCAGCAAGGAGCCCTCCGGGTGTCCAGTACCGACAAAACTCGCTCCAACACTCCGAACACCGTTCTGGCCGGCACTTTCACCTGCGCGTGGTGCGGCCTGACGGTATCCGCCGCCGCTGGCGACGGCACCCGTCGAAACCACTGCCCGTCGTGCCTGCACTCACAGCACGTTCTCGACCATGTCGAGGGCGGCCCCAGCGCATGCCAGGGCCGGATGTCGCCGATCTCCGTCGCCGTGCTGCGTACCGGTGACTGGATGGTCATCCATCGTTGCGTGCGCTGCGACGAGCTGACCTCCAGCCCCATCTGCGCCGACGACAACCAGCTCATCCTGATGCGTATGGCCGTGCGTCCGCTGGCACAACCACCGTTCCCGCTCGAAGCATTCGGCGACCTGTAGACAGGAAGGAGAAGACCCCGTGCCGAGACGAGCGAACAACTCCAGCAGACGTACGCAGAGGACCCGACGGCCACAGCGGCACAAGGACGTCCTGCACCGCCAAGGAGGGCACCGGCGACACGATTTCAGGTGCGTGGGCTGCAGACTGGACGTGTCCTTGGACGCGCCCGGCACCACCCACCGCAATCACTGTCCCAACTGCCTGGTCAGCCTGCACGTCGACCGCCGGATCCCGGGTGACCGGGCTGCGGCTTGCCGTGGACGGATGGAGGCACTGAGTATGTCCCTGCGGCCCGACGGTGAGTGGATGATCATTCACCAGTGCCAGTCCTGCGGTGAGCTCAGCGCCAACCGGATCGCCGGCGACGACAACGCACTGGCCCTGGTGCGCCTCGCGCTGAAGCCGCTGCGGGACAGCAGCATCGCCCACCGTATGCTGCTCCAGCTATGAGCTGACGGCGGCTCGCGGCGTCGTGTCGCAAGAACCGGGCAAGCGCCGCCCTTTCATGGGGCGTTCTGGATCTTGCTCTCGTCGGTGACATCGAGGCCGCACGAAGGGGCGGAGCGTACGAGCGCGGAAGTGCTCGTACGCTCCGCCCCTTCTCCAGGTCACGAGCACTGTGAGTGTCGCCTGTTTCGGTCAACGCCCCGTCAGTCGGTGCATCCGCGCGGTCGGGGCAGCTTCGTGAGGCTCCAGAGGTTGGCGAGGCTGCGTTTCACGTGTGCCCATACCTACTCGACGGGGTCTGCCGGAGGGCGACAGCCGTGGATCCCGCGTGGACGATGGTGCCGCGCTGCCACGGGCTGCGCGGCCTGCCCGGCGAGGTCGCCGACTTCCTCCGCACCACCGAGCTGGAGCCCGCCGAGCGGGCTGCGCTCGACCACGGTGACCGTACGGCGCGGCCAGGGCCACACCCTGCGGGTTGGTTGCCGAGCTGGTGGCCCGGGCTCAGGCAATGTGGCCCCCATGCTTCATGGCCGGATGGCGATTTTGATGGCCTGGCGCGTGTTCATGGCCTGGTAGGCGGTCGCTACGGCGTCCAGGGGCAGGTCGGTGGAGAGTACCGGTGAGGGGTCGAGCTGTCCGGTGAGGACTTCGGCGAGCAGGGGTTCCAGGTAGCGGCGGGCGGGAGTCACCCCGGCCCGCAGGGCGATGTTGTGGCGGAACAGCCGGTAGAGGTCGACGCGGTCCACGCCGTTGGGCACTCCGACGGAACCGATCGTGCCGCCGGGCCGGACCAGGTCGATCGCGAGGTCGAGGGCGGACTGGGTGCCCGCGCACTCGGCGACGCCGCCGGCACCGCCTTCGGTCGCGTTCCGTACGTAGTCGACCGTCGCGAGGTCGTCCGCCGCCAGGACGTCGGTCGCACCCATGTGCCGGGCCAGTTCGTCGCGGTCGGGGTGCCGACCGATGAGGATGATCCGCTCGGCTCGGGCGCGGCGGGCGGCGAGCACCGCGCACAACCCGACGGCACCATCCCCGAGGACGACCACCGTGGAGCCCGGCCGGACATCGGCCAGGACGACGGCGTGGGCACCGGTCGCCATGACGTCCGTCAGCGGAAGCAGGCGGCGCAGGAGTTCGGCATCCGCTTCTGCGCGTACCGGGACAAGCGTGTTCTCGGCGAATGGCACGCGTACGGCCTCGGCCTGGCCGCCGTCATGCCGTCCACCCCAGAAGCCGCCGTTGGGACAGGAGGTGAACAACCCGTCACGGCAAGGTCGGCAGGTGCCGTCCGCGAACGCGAACGGTGCGAGGACGAGGTCGCCCGCGCGGAGACGGGTGACGCCCGCGCCGACGTCCTCGACGACTCCGATCCACTCGTGGCCCATGCGGTCGCCCGGAGTGAACGACTCCTGGCCGCGGAACGGCCACAGGTCGGATCCGCACACGGCGGCCAGGGACACCCTCACCAACGCGTCGCTCGGTTGCTCGATCACCGGGTCGGGAACGTCGACGAGACGAACCTGCCCGACCCCTTCCAGCACGGTGGCTCTCATGGACGATCACGGTAGGCTGCCGCCGCCCGTCCGGCCATGCCATTGCGACGGGATGCCCGTGCTGCTGCCGTCGATGAGAAGGTGATTTGGGTTGTCTGTTTCCCAAACGTCGGGGACGGATGCGGTGGATCTCGCGATCATCCGTGAGCTCTCCCGCAACGCCCGTGTCAGCCTTGCCGAGTTGGGCCGCAGGGTCTCTCTCAGCCGGCCGGCGGTCGCCGAGCGGGTGCGGCGGTTGGAGGACTCCGGAGTGATCAAGGGCTACGGCGTCCACCTCGATCTCGGCCGGCTGGGGCTGGGCCTGCGAGCCCACGTTTCGCTGCGCCCCCGGCTCCGTTCCGTCCGGAACGCGCAGGACTTGCGCGACCGGCTGCTCGCCATGGGCCACGTCCTGTCGTGTGTCCACGTCACCGGGGAGAACTGCTACGAGCTGACGGTCGCGGTCCGGGGCGCGCAACACCTCGAGCAGGTCATCGAGGACCTCTCGGAGATGGGTGACACCACCACCGGCGTGGTGCTCTCCGAGCCCGTGCATCCACGTGACGTGGACATAGCTGCGTGGCTCCTACCCGAGGGCTGAGAACGACGCGCCGGGCAGGACGTGGCCGTCATTCGGGGAGCCGGGTACCCGTCACTCCGGACGGCGGGTCGGTTCGTCGTCCCAGGCCATGGAGGACATCTTCCAGCCGTCTCGGGTCCGGAGGAACTGGGTGGTCTTGTGACCGCGTCCCTCGATGGGTGCTCCGTCCCGGATGCCGGACTTACGGTACTCGCTGAACCGGTGCGCGACCGATCCGAAGATCTCGGTGCGCTGGGAGACCTCCCACTCGGAGAACTCCGTCAGCGTGCCGTCGGTGAGCATCTTGCGACGCGGTTCGACGAACGCGTCCACGTCCATGATCACGGGGTCGTTCCCGATGTTGGAGATGATCCGTCCCTCCGGGACGAAGAGTTCGCGGATGATCTCCAGATCGGGGCGCCTTCCGCCGGTGTTGGTGAAGGAGTCCATGAACAGGCCCATCAGCCGGTCTATGTCCGCCTGGTCGCCGGACGCGGACGCGGACACGAACTCGGGCTCGGGCTCGGGTGTGGACCGGATCTCTGCCGGCGGCCACTCCTGCGCCAGGACGGACCACACCTCGCTGTCGTGGCGCACCCCGCGGTACGGGTAACGCTGCCGGAGCACGCCGTCCCGGGTCATGCCCAGACGCCGGGCGGACGCGATGCTGCGGGTGTTGCCCGAGGCGACCCACCACTCGACCCTGCTCATTCCGCGCTCGGTGAAGGCCCAGTCGATCACTGCCCGGCACGCGCGGGTCACCAGTCCTCGGCCCTGCCCGGCCTCCTCCAGCCAGCAGCCGATCTCGCACACACCCGAGGAGGCGTCGAAGCGGGTGAACATGACGCCGCCGACGAGCACGTCGTCCAGCCAGATCCCGTATATCCGGCCGCTGTCGGAGGACGAGAGGTCGGCGTAGCGCTGGAGGGTCGACCTGGCCGAGGCCAGGTCGGTGGTGAGCGACGCCCAGGGGATCCACGGGTCGACCAGCGGGCGGGCCCGGTCGATGTGCGCCAGGAACTCCGGGGCCTGCCAGGGCTCCAGGGGACGCAGTTGTGCGCGGTCGTCGAGCGGGGTGGTGAACATGGGCGTTCCGCCTTCCGGGACGGGTCGGGTCGGCCGATGACGCAGGCGGAGGAGCTGCCCGCGGTCACATGGCAAGGAGCGTACGTAACAAGCGTTTGGTATGTAGGCTAGCCGCATGGCGCCCCCCGCACCCGGAGATCACGAAGCCCGCCGCAAGGACGTGTCCGAGGCGGTGTGGCGCGTCCTTGCCGCCAAGGGATTCCATGGGCTGACGCTGCGCGCCGTCGCCGCCGAGATGGGCGTCTCGACCGGCATGCTGACGCACTACTTCCCGAGCAAGCGGGCCCTTGTCACGCACGCGCTGGACCTGCTGGAACAGGACACGGCCAAACGCCCGCGCCGGACTCCCCCCGCCGACGGCCTGCCCACCGTGCGGGCCATGCTGCTCGACATCCTGCCGCTGACCCCGGCCGACGCCGCCCGCAATCGCGTCTGGGTCGGCTCCTGGGACCTGTCCCTCGCCGACGAGGCGCTGGCGGCCCAACAGGGCGACCGATACGCGAGGTTGCGCGACGGCTTCCGTCCTCATCTGGAGACGGCACGTGACCTCGGGGAGATCTCCGCGACGGCAGACACGGGCCAACTGGCCGCCGCTGCCGTCGCCTTCGTCCACGGACTCGTCGTACAGGCCCTCTTCGACCCCGGACGGTTTCCCGAGGACGTGCAGATCGCCATGGTCGACGACTTCGTCGCCCGGCTCGCCGGGCCGGGGCACACCGCTTAGACCCTGGGCCCAGGTTCGCGGCTCGCACCGCTTCGGGTGTGTCGGTCGGGTCCCTGGCCCCGGCTCGGGGAAGGAGCCGGAGTAGGCGTCGGCGTTGTTGGCGGTCATCGCCTTCGGGAGTCCCGGCGGCTGCGCCATGAGGAACAGGTGGTAGCCGACCGCCGCCGGGGCACCGTGCGGGACGTTCCCCATGCCCAGGGTCGGCACCACGGCGAGGATGCCCAGGTGTGTGCTCGTCGGCGAGCTGCTCGGCGACGTGCCACCACGTCAGGTGGGGCTGCGGAAGCCGTGCAGCAGCACGCCCGGCTGCCGCTGCCGTCGACGGCAGCGGCCGGCTCCATCTCGTCGACGACCTGCCAGCCTGCCACTATCCACGGCCCGATGCTTTCCGAAGACGGACCCTAGTCGTGAAAGGCGGTGGTCGACTCGAGCGGGGCCCGCTCGGTCCTGACCTGGTTCACCGGCGCCGACTCGTCGGCGTACCCGAAGGAGATGCCGACGAGCAGCCTGCCTGCGGTGACGCCGAGTTCGGTGCGGACGGTGTCGGCGTAGAAGCTCAGCAGCCCCTGTGGGCAACTGTCCACGCCGTACGCCGTCATGGCCAGGAGGAGCGTCTGCATGTACGCACCGACATCCGCTGCCAGTCGAGCTTCGCCGTCGCCCTGGACGAAGAGGAAGGCGGCGTGGGGTGCGCCGTAGAACCGCAGACTTTCCGAGTCGTAGGCCGTACGTGCCGTGTGATCGCCGGATCCGATGCCCAGCGCACCGTACAGTTCGGCGCCGAACGCCACTCGGCGTTCCTGGTGAACCGGCGCGTACATCCCCTCGGAATACGGGTAGTCCACGGAAGTGCGCCGCTCGGCGTGAGCTGTCCGCAGAGCATCGGCCAGGCGCTGACGTGCGGCGCCGCTCACCACCTCCACCTGCCACGGTTGGGCGTTGGAGTTGGACGGCGCGGCGCCGGCCAGCGAGAAGATGTCGCGCATCGTGTCCTCGGGTACGGGTTCCGGACGGAACGCGCGGGTCGCGCGGCGACCGCGTATCAGCTCCTCCGCGCAGCCGCTCAGCTCGGTGGTGACAAACCTGGCCATCAAGGCTCCTCACGGCATCCGGACGGCGCGGGCGCGGCGGGCGGGAGCGCGTCCTGGCCGCCGCCGACCGGCTGTTCGCGATCCAGGGCATCGGCGCGACCGGCATGGAGCAGGTCGCCGAGGCGGCGCCGGTGTCCAAGCGAACGCTCTACGCGCACTTCCGCACCAAGAACGACCTCGTCATCGCCCACCTGCAGGATCTCGTCCGGTCGGGGGCCACCCTGGAAGCCGTACTGACCCGTTCGGATGTCGCTCCCCGTGAGCGGATCCGCCGCCTGTTCGACCAGCCGGCGGCCGACGCGACTTTGGTGCGCGGGTGTCCGTTCATCGATGCCGCCGCGGAGTTCCCCGACCCGGAGAGCGCGGTGCATTCCTACGCCCGAGAGCAGAAGCTGCGCATGGTGCAGCTGATCGCCGCGGTGCTGACGGAGCTGGGCTGCCGCGAACCCCTGTCACTCGCCGAGCAACTGGCCACCCTCGCGGACGGAGCGGCCAGCCGCGCCATGGTGTTGAACGAGGCGGACTACGGTCGCCACGCGCGGGCGGCGGCGGAGGTCCTGCTCGACCGGGCTCTTTCGGGAGGGAGGGAGCAGGGCTGACGAGGCGGACGCCGTCGCAGCGCTGCGGACCCACGAGACCTGTCACCGGCAGACGGTGCATCCGAGGGATGCAGAACCCGCGCACTCGACCCGGCGATCCCCGTCACCACACGGTGGGACGCCATCTTCCGCCGTCGGCCGGGCCCGCCCACCGGCGTTCCGGTCACTACGCGTCAGGGTGGACGCGTGAGAGGTGGTAACCGCCCTCGTGGAGGGCGACACGGCCGGCTGTGGGCGGGGCGAAATGGGTGCCCAGGAGGAGGGTGTCCGTGCCGGCGAGGGAGGCGAGCAGGGTGCGGCGCGAGGTCTCGGACTGCTGGGGGTCGATGTCGACGCACGCACCGATGGCGGGGTGGGCGAGTTGGACGGGGTGGTGGATGCTGTCGCCGGTGACCACTGCCTTCCGGCCGTGGCTGGTCAGTTGGACGGCAACATGTCCGGGGGTGTGGCCGGGAGTGGGCAGCAGGCGCAGTCCGGGGACGATGTCGGCACCCTCGGCGGGGACGTCGAGGAGGTCGAGCAGCCCTGCCTCTTCCACCGGGAGCACTGAGTCCCGGAACATCTGTGCGCGTGCCTCGTCCATATCGTATCCGGCCCAGAACTCCCGCTCGGTGCGGGTGGTCAGGTAGCGGGCGCGGGGAAAGGTCGGAACCCACTCACCGTGCGCCAACCGCGTGTTCCAGCCGACGTGGTCGGCATGCAGGTGGGTGAGGATCACCAGGTCGATCGAGTCCGGGGGGTATCCGGCGGCGGCCAGGTTGCGGAGGTAGCCGGTGTCCAGGTCGTGCCAGGCCGGGTTGGCGCGCTGCTTGCCGTTGCCGATGCCGGTGTCGACCAGGATCCGCAGGCCGTCGAGGGTGAGGGCGAAGCTGTGACTGTCGATGCGGAGGGTGCCCTTGTCGTCAGCGAAGTGCGGGTGGAGCCAGTCGTGCGAGGCGACGAGGCCCGGGGTGGCATCGGGCAGCAGCCAGGGGCCGGTGGCGGGGGGCAAGGGGGTCTCGTCGATGCGGTGGACGGTGACGTCACCCACGAGCCAGGAGGGTGTGGCGGTCGGGCGGGTGGCGGGTGCGGTGTTCATGATCATGCTGTCCTTCAGGGTCTCGTCAGGTGAGCGCGGACAAGTGCCAGGCGTCCTGGTGGTGGAGAGAGCGTCGCGGGCGCACTCGATGCCGCGAGGAACGTGACCAGGACCGCGGCGTTCAGGGCGAAGGACCCCGCAGGGCGCGCCACGCAGGCGGCCATGGAGGGGCTGGAGGGCGGGAGCTTCCGGAGTGAGGCGGGGGGAGGGCGCGGGAGTCCTCACCCCCTCACCATTAAAAGCTATTCGTTTGCGTTAATGCACCGTAGCCCCCTACAGTCCTCTAAAGCAAACGGTTAGCTTTTATGGCGGGTGGCGGGTGATGCGGTGCATCGGCCCTGCGCGACCCACAACCCGCTGAGGCGGGTCCGGGAGGCGCCCGGATGCGGGAGGCCCGCAACCCGCAGAGGAAGGAAGTCCATGTCCATGTCTGCCGCGAAACTCTCCCCGCCCGAGGCGGCCCGCTGGGCCGCCCGTGGCGGGCTCCCGCTGTCGGCCGACCGCCATGCCGCGGTCGCGGCCGTCGCCGACCACATCCACTCGGTCGTCGCCGTCCTGCGCGAGCTGGACTTCGGCGACACCCCACCCGCCCCTGTCTACCGAGCGGGAGAGGAGACGCACGATGCAGCCGTATGAACTCACGCTGACCGCAGCCGCCGAGGCGATCCGCACCCGCCGCCTGTCCCCCGTAGAACTGACCGATTCCGTCCTGGAGCGCATCGCACAGAGGGAACCGGATCTTCACGCCTATGTGAGCGTCGCCGCCGACCGCGCCCGCAGCGCGGCGCGTGACGCCGAACGCGACATCGCGGCCGACCGCCGACGCGGTCCACTGCACGGCATCCCCGCAGGCCTCAAAGATCTGATCGACGTTGCGGGTTCGGCGACGACGGCCAGCTCCCGTGTCCGCGCAGGCCACCGCGCGAGCACCGACAGCACGGTCGCCGCCCGACTGGCACGGGCCGGCGCGGTCCTGCTGGGGAAGACACACACGCACGAGTTCGCCTACGGCCTGACCACCCCGCAGACACACAACGCCTGGGACACGGACCGGGTCGCCGGCGGCTCGAGCGGCGGGTCGGCCGTCGCCGTCGCCGCGGGTATGGCCACCTTCGCTCTGGGTACCGACACCGGCGGATCCATCAGGGTGCCTTCCGCGCTCAACGGCGTGGTCGGCCTCAAGCCGACCTACGGCCTTCTGCCCCGCCGCGGCGTCACGTCGCTGTCCTGGTCACTGGACCACGTCGGCCCGATCACCCGCACCGTCGAGGACGCGGCCCTGGTCCTGACCGCGCTGGCCGGTCACGACCGGCGCGATCCCGCCACGCTGTCCGCACCCGCCAAGGACTACCGGCCGCGGGCCGGCACAGATCTGACGGGGCTGCGGGTCGGCGTGCCGCGCACCTACTACTTCGACCACGTGGACCCCGAGACCGAAGAAGCCGTGCGCCGCGCCATCGACCAGCTCCGGGATCTTGGTGCCCGCCTCGTCGAGGTGGAGATCCCCATGACGCGGTACGTCCAGGCCATCCAGTGGGGGCTGATGGTGCCCGAGGCCACCGCTTACCACGAGCACACCCTGCGCACGGTCCCTGACCTCTACCAGGCCGACGTCCGCGTCCTCCTCGAAGCCGGCGAACTGATGACCGCGGGGGACTATCTGCGTGCCCAGCGTGCCCGCACCCTCATGCGGCAGGCATGGGCCCGGATGTTCACGGAGGTCGACCTCGTCGCCGCTCCCGCCGTCCCGGCCACCGCCGTCAGAGCCGGTCAGGAGACCATCACCTGGGCCGACGGGAGTGTCGAAAGCGTCTCCGACGCCTACGTACGCCTCTCGTCCCCCGCCAACATCACCGGAGCCCCCTCCCTGTCCCTGCCCGTGGGGCACGACAGCACGGGGCTGCCGATCGGCATGCAGCTGCTCGGGCGGCCACTCGAAGAGGACGTGCTCCTGCGGGCCGGCCACGCCTACGAACAGACCCGGCCCGCCTCCGCACTCGCACACGCTGCGTGAACCAACGCCCGCAGCCCGCGGCCGGCACGGTCACGGGCTGCGGAGCGCGGAACCCGGAACCCGGAACCGGAGTGCCGGGGAGTGAGAGGCAGCGACGCGTCGGCAGACGTTGACCTGCCCGGCGACCACCCAGGCCAGGTGGACGTGGCCGCCCACAACCCGCCAGACGCAACGCGTTCGCCTTAAGATGGATCCCCATGAGCAGGCAGATGGTACGCCCCGGTGGACGCAGCGCCCGCGTCCAGGCGTCAGTACACGCCGCCGTACGCGAACTCGCCGAGGAAGTGGGCCGCGACGCCCTGACCGTGCCGATGATCGCCCAGCGCGCGGGCGTCACACCGTCGACCGTCTACCGCCGCTGGGGAGACCTGCAGGAACTGCTCTCCGACGTGGCGGTCGAGCACCTGCGTCCCGAAACCGCGCCCGCGGACCACGGCAGCCTGCCGACCGACCTGGCAGCCTGGGCCGAAGAGTTCCTCGACGAAATGTCCTCCCCCGCCGGACGCGCCTACATCCGCGACGCCCTCCTCGGCGATCCCGCCGGCGGCAACGCCGGCCAGTGCTCCGCCTACGCCGCCCAGCAGATCGATCTCGTCCTCACCCGCGCCCGTGAACGCGGAGAGGAAACGCCCGGCGTCGAGACCGTCATCGACCGCGTCGTCGCCCCCCTCATGTACCGCATCCTCTTCCGCCCGCAGGAACTCGGCGCCCCTTACGCACGCCGCCTTGTCGCCGCACTCCTCGACCCCAGCGCCTCCCGCTTCACCGCTGCACGGCAAAGCCCGAGGAGGAGCTGAAGCACGACCACTTCCGGCGCTCGGATTCGCCAGGGCCGAGCCCGGTCGGGCGTTGGTGAGTACCATCACGAAGCACATCACGAAGCAGACAAAGGGGACACGCTTGCGGCTGATACGCGGAACCACAGACCAGCCACAGCCCTACGCCGGCACGCTCACCCCGCCCCGTGTCGCGCGCCTCAAGCCGATGGTGTGACCGCCATGAGTGACGGCATCGCGTGGATAGGCGCACACCACCACACCCCCGACGCCCCGAGCGTGCGGGGCATGCGCGGCGGGATCTCCCTCACCCTGGCCAGAGGAGTAGAGCAGGACGAGTTCCTGATCAACCTGGGCGCCGACCTCGACGAGCTGGACACCCGCCTCCACTATGCCGAACTACGCGCCCCGGCTACAGTGCCCGGCCGGCCGAGCCCTTCGGTGAACGCCGTCATGTACGGCACATCCGGGGAATGGACGTATGTGCTGGAGAACTGGGGCATGGCCACCTGGTCCATGGGCTATCAGGGCAGGGTGGAGTCGATGCTGCCCTGCGAGGGTGAAGAGATCCTCTGCCTGACCCTCAACCGGTTCCGCCCCCCGGCTCTGATCATCCACGCCCCCGGCGACGGAAGCGCCTACCGCGCCGACTTCGGCACCACCACAAGCCGAGGCAGCGCCCTCGACCAGGCCCTCGCCTCCGCCGGTGCCGAGTACCCCTCGATACCCGACGCCAGCGCGGATGAGGTGGTGGCCTACTACGAGGAACACGGCGAGCGTCTTCCCGAGCTGGTGTTCACCGCCGTGGGCGCCTACACAGGCGTGAGTATCGACCAGGGCGCCGTGACCGCCGGTGACCTCCCTGGACTGCTCATCCTCCAGCCGTGATGTCCCGCAACGCATACAGCGACCGGTCCCGCCCCTGACCGCCGCCGACACCGTAACGGAATGCCGGGAGCACTCCTCAGTGATCCGTGTGGTTCCCCGCCCACACTGTGGGGGTCCGGCCCGACCAGGGGCTTGCCTGTTCGAGTTGTCCGGCGAGACGGAAGAGGCGATCTTCGAGCCCGTATCCGGCGGCGAACTGCATGCCGATCGGGAGTCCCGTCTCCGTGTCGGCCGTCACAGGCACGGACATGGCAGGCGTGCCCGCCACATTGAACGCCGCGGTGAACGGCGAAAGATCCAAGAGGTGCCGAAGCCAGCCGAGGCCGTCCAGCGTCTCCGCGCCCTGCGCATGAGTGCCCAGGAGCAGGGGAAGCTCCGGCACGGTCGGGGTGAGCAATATGTCGTGGGTGGCGAAGTACCGCGCCAGGCTTCGGGCGATCCGGTTGCGGATTTCGAGAGCGGTGACGAACTGGGCGCCGGTGACCCGCTGCCCGTAGTGGTAGCTGGCCAGGATGGGCGGCTCCAGGGTCGAGGAGTCGATGGGCCGGTCGAAGGCGGCGGCCAGCTCGTCGACCGAGGCCGTGAGATTCGCCGTCCACTGACGGGCGCTGGCCAGGACGAACTCCTCCCAGTCGACCCCCAGGTCGACCTCGGTCTCCTCCACCTGGTGGCCGAGGGACTCGAGCAGACGCGTGGTGCGGGAGAGCGCGTCGGCCACCGGCGTGGTCGTGCGGCGCCCACCCCATGCCTGGGTGAGGACGCCGATCCGCAGCGAGCCCGGGTGCCGGGTGACCTCCTGCGCGTACGGCCGGGACGGCTCCTGGGCGAAGTACGGGTCACCCGGTTCCGGGCCGCGGATCTGGTCGAGCAGTGTCGCGCTGTCGCGCACGGTGCGGCTGACACTGCCGTGCACCACCAGGCCGTTGAAGAGTTCGTCGAAGTAGGGGCCCATGGAGACCCGGCCACGGGTGGGCTTCAACCCGAACAGGCCGTTGTGGGCGGCGGGGACGCGGATCGAGCCGGCAGCGTCGGTGGCGTGCGCGATCGGGACCACTCCGGCCGCGACAGCCGCGCCGGCGCCCCCGCTGGAGCCGCCCGCGCTGCGCGCCGGGTCCCACGGGTTGCGGGTCGCGCCGTACAACACTGGCTCCGTCGTGTTGCTGTAGGCCATCTCCGGTGTCGCGGTACGCCCGAACGTCACGAGTCCGGCGCGACGGAAGCGCCGCATCAGGGAGGAGTCGGCGCCGGAGACATTGCCGGCCGCGAGACGGCTACCCAGCTCCATCCGCTTCCCGGCCATGGAGACCCCGATGTCCTTGATCAGGAAGGGGACCCCGGCCAGCGGTGCGCTGCCGGGGCTGGGCTCGTCGTCGGTCGGCCATGTCTCCACGATGGCGTTGATCTGAGGATTGACCGCCTGCGCGGCCTCGCGTGCGGCTGCTTCCAGTTCGGCGGGGGTCACCTCACCTTCAGCCACCAGCTCCGCGAGCCCGACCGCGTCGAAGCTCACGTACTCAGTAATTCTCACTGCGACTCCCCTCGAAAAACGGTACCAGCCAGTCCCGCACCATACCCCACGGTAACGTGCGGGACAGGCGGG
>NZ_JBHVOC010000039.1:0-53890 GCF_044142145.1 Streptomyces sp. BK79 | reverse complement strand
GGTGGCGTCGATCTCCGCGTACATCGAGTCCCTGCCCCCGGTGACCCCGTAAGGTGGGGCGCGTGCCGTGGGGTGTCCCGCCGGCGGGACACCACACGCCACGCGCCGACCTGCGTGAGAGGTCGCGGGTTCTATTTCTGCCGTCCTGCCGGACGGCTAGCATTACTTTCGTGCTCGGCAGCGTTCATTCATTCGCTGCGTCGATAGCGCGCACCATCACGATGACTTTTCCGGCTGCTGCCGCGTTGGACAAAAAACTACCCGGTAAGAGAGGCGCGCCATGTACGACGTGATTGTCATAGGTGCCCGTTGTGCGGGTTCGCCGACGGCCATGCTGTTCGCGCGGCAGGGTTATCGAGTCCTGCTCCTGGAGAAAGCGCGGTTCCCGCAGGACACGCTGTCCTCCCACTACCTCCACACGCAGGGCGTGGCCCTGCTCAAGCGGTGGGGACTGCTCGACAAGCTGATCGAGGCGGGCTGCCGGCCGATCGACCGCCAGCGCTACGAGGCGCCCGGTGTCCGCATCGACGGCTTCTCGCTGCCGATCGACGGCCAGCGGACCACGTACGCGCCCAGGCGGTACGTGCTCGACCCGATCCTCGCGGACGGAGCCGTCGCGGCCGGCGTCGAGTTCCGGCAGGGCTGCGCGGTCAACGACCTGCTGTTCGAGGACGACCGGGTCGTCGGCGTGCGGTACACGACGCCCGGCGGGGGCGAGGCGACGGACCGGGCCCGCCTCGTCGTCGGCGCGGACGGCATGCGGTCGCTGGTGGCCCGCAAGACCGGCGCGCCGAACGTCATCGAGCACCCGCGGATGACCTGCACCTACTACAGCTACTGGTCCGGGGTGCCCTCCGACTTCGAGCTGTACGCGCGGCCGGGCCGGTGGATCGGCGTCATCCCCACCAACGACGACCTCACGCTGCTCATGGCGTACTTCCCGCAGGACGAGTTCTCCGAGATGCGCAAGGCGGTGGAGCCCGCCTACCTCGACGCCTTCCGCACGACGGCTCCCGAGCTGTGGGAGCGGATGGCCGAGGGCAAGCGCGAGGAGCAGCTCTACGGCACCGGACACCAGGAGAACTACTTCCGCAAGGCCTTCGGGCCCGGGTGGGCGCTGGTCGGCGACGCGGTGAACCACAAGGACTCCATCACCGCCCGCGGCATCACCGAGGCCTTCGTGCAGGCCCAGTCGCTCACCGACCACATCGGGGACGGGCTGCACGACGACACCGCGCTCAACGCGGCGCTGCGGCGCTACGAGAACGACCTGGGCGGCGAGGCCCTCAGCCACTACCAGGGCGCGCTCAACGTGGCCGAACTGAAGCCCGAGGGGCGGGCCGAGATGCTGCAGAAGCTGGTCGGTCACCAGGAGCAGATCGACCGGTACTTCTCGACGCTGTCGGGCGCGATCTCCATCGACGACTTCTACAACGACGAGCTGCTGGACCTGCTCGACCAGAGCTGACCGCCGACTGACGACTGACGACTGACGACCGCTGACTGGTTCGCCGATTTTGGAGACACAATGATCCCGTTGTCGTTCGCGCAGCGCCGGCTGTGGTTCGTGGACCGGTTCGAGGGACCTTCGCCGACCTACAACGGCGCCTTCTCCCTGCGCCTGACCGGCGACCTGGACGTGGAGGCGCTCCAGGCGGCGCTCCGCGACGTCCTCGACCGCCACGAGGCCCTGCGCACGGTGATCGTCGAGGACGACGACGGCGTCCCGCACCAGCGGGTGCTGGCGTCCGGGGAGAAGCCGTTCGGCCTGCCGGTCGTCGAGGTCACCGAGGAGGAGCTGGCGGCGGCCGTCGACCGGACCGCCACCGAGACCTTCGACCTGGCCGCCGACATGCCGGTGCGCGCCGCCCTGCTGCGCTGCGGACCGCGCGACCACACCCTCGTCGTCGTCGCCCACCACATCGCCGTGGACGGCGAGTCCTTCGGGCCGCTGTTCCGCGACCTCACCACGGCCTACGCGGCCCGCGCCGCGGGCGGTGCCCCCGCGTGGGAGCCACTGCCGGTGCAGTACGCGGACTACACGCTGTGGCAGCTGGACGTGCTCGGTGACGAGGACGACCCCGAGAGCCTGTCGGCCCGTCAGCTGGAGTACTGGCGCGAGGCGCTGGCCGACCTGCCGCAGCCGCTGCCCCTGCCCACCGACCGCCCCCGCCCCCGGGTGATGCGCTCCGAGGGCGACCGGGTCCGCTTCGACATCGACCCCGGCCTGCTCCGCTCCGTGGAGAAGCTGGCCGTCGAACGGGACGCCACGGTGTCGATGGTCATGCACTCGGCGCTGGCGGTGCTCCTGCACCACCTCGGCTGCGGCGACGACCTGCCCATCGGCGCGCCCATCACCGACCGCACCGACGAGGAACTGCGCGACCTCGTCGGCTTCTTCGTCAACACCTGGGTGCTGCGCGCCGACCTCTCCGGCAACCCGACCTTCCACGACGTGCTCGAGCGGGTCCGGGAGCGGTCGCTGGCCGCGTACGACAACCAGGACATGCCCTTCGAGCGGCTGGTGGAGCGGCTCAACCCGCACCGGTCGACCGCCTACAACCCGTTCTTCCAGGTCATGCTCTCCTGGCAGCCGCCCGTGCCGCCGCTCCAGCTGCCCGGCCTCGGCGTCGAGGTCGAGCGGCTGGAGACCCGCACGGCCAAGTTCGACCTGTTCTTCGACCTGCTCCCGGACAACGAGGGCGGGGCGCGGTGCCGGCTGGAGTACGCCACCAGCCTCTTCGACGAGGACACCGCCGAGGCCCTCGCCCAGCGCTTCGTCCGCGTCCTGGGCCGGCTCGTGGCCGACCCGGAGCGCGCGGTCGCCACCGTCGACGTGCTCGACGAGAGCGAGCGGGAGCGGTGGCTCACCCGGTCCGGCGACCTTGCGGCCGCGGTGCCCGAGCTGACCGTCCCGGAGCTCTTCGAGTACCAGGTGGCCCGGACGCCCGACGCCCCGGCCCTCGAGTGCGACGGCCGGACGCTGACGTACCGGGAACTCGACGACCGGGCCAACGGCGTCGCCTGGGAACTCGTCCGGCGCGGCGCCGGGCCGGAGGACCTGGTGGTCCTCGCCCTGCCGCGCACCGAGGACCTGGTGGCCGGCCTGCTCGGCATCCTCAAGTCCGGTGCCGGCTACGTGCCGATGGACCCGCAGTACCTCGGCGGGCGGGCGCACACCGTGCTGGCCGAGGCCCGCCCGCGGTTCGCCGTCACCGACACGGCCACCGCGCGCGAGCTGCCGTCCGGCGACTACGAGACCGTCGACGTCGGCCTGCGCGCGCAGTGGGACACGCCCCAGGGGGCGCCCGGCGACGCGGGCCGCCGCGCGCCGCTCGGCCCGGACAACCTCGCGTACGTGATGTACACCTCCGGCTCCACCGGCAAGCCGAAGGGCGCCGCGATCACCCACCGGGGCGTCGTCAACGGTGTACGGGAACTGGCGCGTGTCCTCGACCCGGCGCCCGGGTGGCGGATGCTGGCCGGCACCTCCGTCAACTTCGACGTCTCCGTCTTCGAACTGCTCACCGCCCTCACCACCGGCGGCACCGCCGAACTGGTCCCGAACGCGCTGGCGCTCGGCGAACGGGACGGCTGGAACGGCCAGGTCGTCAGCGGTGTGCCCTCTGTGCTCGGCGAACTGGTCGGCCACCTGGACAAGACCCCCGACGTGCGCACCGTCGTCTTCGCGGGCGACGTGCTCCCGGCCCGGCTGGTGCGCCAGGTGCGCGAGGCCCTGCCCGGCGCGCGGATCGTCAACTCCTACGGGCAGAGCGAGAGTTTCTACGCCACCACCTTCTCCCTCGACCCGTCCGAGGAGTGGACGCAGGGCGACGTCGCGCCCATCGGCACCCCGCTCGGCAACATGCGCGCCTACGTCCTCGGCCCGGGACTCGCCCCGGTTCCGCAGGGCGTCATCGGCGAGCTGTACGTCGCCGGCACCTGCCTGGGCCGCGGCTACCACGACCGGCCGGGCCTGACCGCCGAACGCTATGTGGCCAGCCCCTTCGGCCCCGCCGGCGAGCGCATGTACCGCACCGGCGACCTGGCCCGCTGGAACGCCGAGGGCCGCCTGGAGTGCGTCGGCCGCGGCGACGGCCAGGTGAAGGTGCGCGGCTTCCGCATCGAGACCGCCGAGGTCGAGGCCGCGATCACCCAGCACCCCGGCATCAGCGAGGCCGTGGTGATCGGCCGCGAGGCGCCCTCGGGCGGCAAGCAGCTCGTCGCCTACGTCGTCCACACCGGCGAGGGGGCCGTCGGCGACGACGGCGCCGGCGGCATCGGCGACGTGGACGTGCAGGCCGGGGCCTCGGCCGCCGAACTGCGCAAGTACGTCGCCGCCCGCCTGCCCGACTACATGGTCCCCTCCGCGTTCGTGGCCCTCGGCCGGCTGCCGCTGGGCCCGACCGGCAAGCTGGACCGCAAGGCGCTGCCCGAGCCGGAGTTCCTGGGCGAGGCCTACCGGGAGCCGCGCACCGAGACCGAGCGGATCATCGCCGCCGCCTACGCGGACGTCCTCGGTGTGGAGCGGGTCGGCGTCGACGACGACTTCTTCGCCGTCGGCGGCGACAGCCTGCGCTCGATCCAGGTGGTGGCGCGGGCCCGCGCCCGGGGCCTGGACCTGACCACGCGGGAGATCTTCGAGTGCCGCACGGCGGCCCGGCTGGCCGAGGCGGCCGCCGACCGCCAGGGCCGGGTGCCCGTGCTCGCGGAACTGGAGGGCGGCGGCGTCGGCCCGATGCCGCTGCAGCCGGTGGCCCGGCACGTGTTCGAGCACGGCGGCGGGACGAATCGTTTCGCTATGTCGATGGTGCTGGAGCTGCCCGCGGGCATCGACGCGGACGGCCTCGCCGCCACGCTCGACGCCGTGCTCGACCGGCACGACCTGCTGCGCGCCCGCCTGGTCCGCGGCGACGAGCCCACCCTCGTCGTCCGCGAGCCGGGCGCCGTACGCGCGGCGGACCTGATCCGCCGGGTCGACTGCGACGGACGGTGGGACGAGCCGGCGGCGCTTCAGGCGGCCAAGGCGGAGCTGGACGACGCGGTCGGACGGCTCGACCCCGAGGCCGGGACCATGGCGGACTTCGTCTGGTTCGCCGCCGGGTCGGGCGAGGGCCGGCTGCTCGTGGTGCTGCACCACCTCGTGGTGGACGGCGTCACCTGGCGCATCCTCATGTCGGACCTCGCCGAGGCGTGGCAGCAGGTCAGCTCCGGCAAGGCACCCGAACTGCCCGCGGTCGGCACCTCGGCCCGGCGCTGGGCCCTGGCGCTCCAGGACGAGGCGCTCTCCGAGAAGCGCGAGGCCGAACTGGAGTACTGGCGCGACCTGCTGGAGGCGTCCGACCCGCCGCTCGGCGCGCGGGCCTTCGACCCGGCGCTGGACACCTGGTCCACGGTCGACACCGTGCGCCTGGAACTGCCCGCCGACGTCACCGAGGCGGTCCTCACCAAGCTCCCCGCGGCGTACCGGGGCACCGCGAACGACGTCCTGCTCGCCGCGCTCGCCTGCGCCGTCAACCGGTGGCGCGGCACGGACCGCTCGACCCTGGTCCGCCTGGAGGGACACGGCCGCGAGGAGGACGTCGTCCCCGGCGCCGACCTCTCCCGCACCGCCGGCTGGTTCACCAGCATGTACCCGGCCCGCGTCGACGTGCGCGGGGTGGACCCGGCCGGCGTCCTGGCCGGCGGCCCCGAGGCCGGCCGGGCGGTCAAGCTGGTCAAGGAACAGCTCCGCACGGTCCCGGACAAGGGCCTCGGCTACGGGCTGCTGCGCCACCTGAACCCGGAGACCGCCGAGCAGCTCGCCGACTACCCGGTACCGCAGATCGGCTTCAACTACCTCGGCCGGATCTCCGAGTCCGACGTGCCCGAGCACCTGCGCGCGCAGGGCTGGGGACCGGCGTCCTGGTCCTCCGAGCTGATCGCGGCGCCCGACCCGGACCTGCCCGCGCTGTCCGCGCTGGAGGTCAACTCGGTCGCCACCGACACCCCCGACGGCACCCGGCTCCAGGCCGCCCTCATGTTCGCCACCGGCGTCCTGACCCGCGAGCGGACCGAGGAACTGGCCCGGCTGTGGGTCGAGGCGCTGCACGGCATGGCCGCGCACGCCGCCCGCCCGGACGCCGGCGGCCTCACCCCCTCGGACGCCCCGCTGGTCTCGGTGCGGCAGGACGAGATCCAGACCTGGGAGGAACGGTACGGCCGGCTGGAGCAGGTGTGGCCGCAGGCCCCGGGACAGTCCGGCATCCAGTTCCAGGCCGCGCTCGCCGAGGACTCCTTCGACGTCTACCACATGCAGTTCGTGCTGCACCTGTCCGGGCATGTGGAGCCGGCCCGCATGCGGGCGGCAGGACAGGCGCTCCTGGAGCGCTACCCGAACCTGCGCTCCGCGTTCCTCACCGCCGCCGACGGCGACCCGGTGCAGGTCGTGGCCGAGCACGTCACCGTGCCCTGGCGGCACCTCGACCTGACCGGCCGCGACGAGGCCGAGCAGGACGCGGCGCTCGACCAGGCCCTCGCCGACGACCGGGCCGACCGCCTCGACCCCGCCCGGCCGCCGCTGTTCCGCCTGGCCCTGCTCACCTGCGGGCCGCAGCGCTCGAAGCTCATCATCACCGCCCACCACACCCTCTTCGACGGCTGGTCCTCCCCGCTGGTCATCAAGGACCTGATCCGCCTGTACGCCGGGACCGACGGGCTCGCCCCGGTCCGCGGCTACGGCGACTACCTGGCCTGGCTCTCCCAGCAGGACCGGGAGGCGTCCGCGGCCCGCTGGCAGGCCGAGCTGGACGGGTTCGACGAGCCCACCCTCGTGGCCGCCGGCCGCCGCTCCGAGGGGGACGCGACCGCCCTCGGCCGGGTCGAGGTGCCGCTGTCGATCGACCAGGGCCGCGAACTCGCCCGGCGCGCCGCCGGTCTAGGCGTCACGCTGAACACGCTGCTGCAGGGCGCCTGGGCGATCCTGCTCTCCAAGCTGACCGGGCAGCGGGACGTGGTGTTCGGCGCCGCCGTCAACGGCCGCCCGGCGGACCTGACCGGGGCCGAGGAGATGGTCGGCCTGTTCATCAACACCCTGCCGACCAGGGCGCTGTGCCGGCCCGACCAGAGCGTGGCCGACGTCATCACCGACCTCCAGGACCGGCAGATCACCCTGCTCGACCACCACTACTACGGCCTCGCCGACATCCAGCGCGGGGTCGGACTGCCGGCCCTCTTCGACACGATCGTCGTCTTCGAGAACTACCCGATCGACCGCGAGGGCATCGTCGAGGCGAACACCTCGGCGGGTGTCACGATCGACGCCATCCGGCCCTTCGCCGGCTCGCACTACCCCCTCACCCTCAACTCCTCCGACCCCTACCTGCGGCTCTCCCTCGACTACCAGCGCAACCTCTACGACCGCGACACGGCCGAGGCGATCGGCGCCCGGCTCGTCCGGGTGCTGGAGCAGGTCCTCGAGGACCCGGACGTGCCGGTCGGCGCCGTCGACGTCCTCGCGGACGACGAGCGGGACCGGCTGGTGCGCCAGGTCAACGACACGGCGCGCGAGGTGGTCCCGGGTACGCTGCCGGGCGCTTTCGAGGCGCAGGTGGCGCGGGATCCGGAGCGGGTGGCGCTGGTCGGCGAGGGCGAGTCGCTGACGTACGGGGAGTTCAACCGGCGGGCGAACCGGCTGGCGCACTGGCTGGTGGAGCAGGGCGCGGGTCCGGAGCGGCTGGTCGCGGTGAAGATCCCGCGCTCGGTCGACCTGCTGGTGGCGATCTACGCGGTGGTGAAGTCCGGCGCGGCCTATCTGCCGATCGACCCCGAACTGCCCGAGGACCGGGTGCGGCACGTGCTGGACAGCGCGCGGCCGCTGCTCGTCCTCGACGAGAGCCTCCCTGACGTCACCGGCTACGCGGACGGGAATCCGGAGCGGGTGCTGTCGCCGGACAACGCGGCGTACGTCATCTACACCTCCGGTTCCACCGGCGGCCCCAAGGGCGTGCAGGTGGCCCATCGGTCGATCATGAACCGGCTGGCGTGGGGGCTGTCGCACTTCGACGTCGGCGCCGAGGACCGGGTGCTGCTGAGCACCACGGCGAGCTTCGACGTGTCGGTGCCGGAGCTGTTCGCGCCGCTCCAGGTCGGCGCGGCGATCGTGATCGCCCGCCCCGACGGCCGCCGGGACCCCTCCTACCTGGCCGAACTGATCCAGCGCGAGGGAGTGACCGGCGCCGACTTCGTGCCCTCGCTCCTGGAGGCGTTCGTCATCGAGCCCTCGGCGAAGGCGTGCACCAGCCTGCGCTGGATCGAGGTCGCCGGTGAGGCGTTCCCGCCCGCGCTGGCCAACAAGGCCGCCGACCTGCTGCCCGGCTGCGGGGTGCACAACCTCTACGGTCCCACCGAGGCGTCGGTGGAGGTCACGGCCTGGCAGCACGTGCCGGGCGCGGACCGGGTGCCGATCGGCGCGCCGATCTGGAACACGCAGGTGTACGTCCTGGACGCGGCGCTGCGTCCGGTGGCGCCCGGGGTCGCCGGTGAGCTGTACCTCGCCGGCACCGGTCTGGCCCGGGGCTACCTGGGCCAGACGGGGCTGACCGCGAACCGGTTCGTCGCCTGCCCCTTCGGTGAGCCCGGCACCCGCATGTACCGCACCGGCGACCTGGTGCGCTGGAGCGAGGACGGCCAGGTCGAGTACATCGGCCGCACCGACTTCCAGGTCAAGGTCCGCGGCTTCCGCATCGAACTCGGCGAGATCGAACAGGCCCTCATCGCCCACCCGGACGTCGACAACGCGGTCGTCGTCGTCCGCGAGGACAGCGCCGACGTCCAGCGACTGGTCGCCTACGTGGTGCCGGGCAACGGCACGGCACACACCGACCTGGACCTGACGGCCCTCGCCGACCGGGCCCGGGAGAACCTGCCGGAGTACATGGTGCCGTCGGCGATCGTGCCGCTCGCCGAGCTGCCCATGACACCGAGCGGGAAGCTCGACCGCAGGGCGCTCCCCGCACCGGACCACACCGAGGCCGCGGCCGGACGAGGGCCGCGCAACCACACCGAGGAAGTCCTCTGCCGGCTGTTCGCCGAACTGCTCGGCCTGGAGGAGGTCGGCATCGACATCGACTTCTTCGACCACGGCGGGCACTCGCTGCTGGCCACCCGGCTGACCGGCCGCATACGCAACGAGCTCGACGTCGACGTGAAAGTCACGACGGTCTTCCGTCATCCGACCGCTGCCCAGCTGGCGGTCCAGATCGAGGAACTGGCCACGTCGAACCGCCCCCGGCTGCGCCCCCAGCTGGGCCAGATGACCGTTTAGGAGAAGCGTCGATGATCCCCTTGTCCTTCGCCCAGCGACGGATGTGGTTCCTCCACCGGCTGGAAGGCCCGTCCGCGACCTACAACATTCCGTTCGTACTGCGCCTGGACGGGACACTGGACACGGCGGCCCTGGCCGCGGCGGTGACGGACGTCGCGAACCGGCACGACAGCCTGCGCACCCTGATCGCCGAGAACGAGGACGGCACACCGGAGCAGCGGATCCTGCCGCCCGAGGAGGCGGTCCTCCAGTTCCGGCTGGTCGACGTGGCCGCCGACGCGGTGGAGGCCGCCGTACAGGAGGCCGCGCGCGAGGGCTTCGACCTGGACACGGAACTCCCCCTGCGCACCACGGTGTTCCGGCTCGCCCCGCAGGAGCACGTGCTGGTGTTCGTGTTCCACCACATCGCCGCGGACGGCGCGTCGATGGCGCCGTTCCTGCGGGACCTGCTGGCGGCGTACGCGGCCCGCCAGCGGGGCGACGAGCCCCGGTGGACGCCGCTGCCGGTGCAGTACAAGGACTACACGCTGTGGCAGCGGCAGCTGCTGGGCGACGAGGACGACCCGGAGAGCGTCGCCGCGGAGCAACTCGCCTACTGGCGGCAGGAGCTGGCCGGAGTGCCGCAGCCGGTGCAGTTGCCGCTGGACCGGCCGCGGCCGACGGTGGCCGGCCACCGCGGCGGCCACGTCGACTTCGAACTGGACGCGGACCTGCTCACCGGGGTCGGCAAGCTGGCCGCCGAGCGCGGTGCCACCGCGCCGATGCTCGCCCAGTCCGTGCTCGCGGTGCTCCTGCACCACCTCGGCGCGGGCAACGACCTGACGATCGGCAGCCCGATCGAGGGGCGTGCCGACGAGCAGCTCGACCAGCTGATCGGGTTCTTCGCCAACACCTGGGTGCTGCGCGTCGACCTGTCGGACAACCCGTCCTTCGGCGACCTGCTGGAGCAGGTGCGGGAGCGGGCCCTGGCCGCCTACGACCACCAGGACGTCCCGTTCGAACGCCTGGTGGAACTGCTGAGCCCGGAGCGCACCACGGCGTACCAGCCGCTGTTCCAGGTGATGCTGGCCTGGCAGTTCGAGTGGTCGCAGATCGAGATACCGGGCCTGCGCGTCACCCCCCTGCCGGCGGGCACCGGCACCGCGAAGTTCGACCTGTTCTTCAACATCGTCCCGGCCCCGTCCGGGGGCGCGTACGGACGGCTCGAGTACGCGACCGAACTGTTCGACCACTCCACGGCCGAGAACCTCGTCGACCGCTACGTACGCGTGCTGCGGCAGGTCGTCGCCGACCCCGCCACGCGGCTCGGCGCCGTGGACGTGCTCACCGGCGCCGAACGGGACCTGCTGGCCCGGGTGAACGACACCACGGCACCGGTGCGGGCGACGACGGTGCCGGAACTGGTCGCCGCCCAGGCCGCGCGGACACCGGACGCGACGGCGGTGGTCTCCGGCGGCACCACCCTCACCTACGCCGAGCTGGAACACCGCGCGGGCCGCCTGGCCGCGGTCCTGCGCGACCACGGGGTCGGCCCCGACGTCCCGGTCGCCGTGGCGCTGCCCCGGTCGGCGGACCTGGTGGTCGCGCTCCTCGCCGTGCTCAAGGCCGGCGGCGCCTACCTGCCGATCGACCCCCAGTACCCGGCCGCCCGCGTCGGCCTCCTGCTCAGCACGGCCGACCCCGCGCTGGTGCTCACCGACCGCGAGGCGGCCGAGACCGTGGCCGGATGCCGCGCGCCGGTGCTCCACCTCGACGACCAGGACCTCGACGGCCCCGCCCCCGACGCCCCGGCCGTCCCGATCGGGCCGGACCACCTGGCCTACGTGATGTTCACGTCCGGATCCACCGGCACCCCCAAGGGCGTCGCCGTCACGCACGCCGCCGTCGTCAACGGCGTCAGCGACCTGCGCCGGACGGTGGGCGTCGAGGCGGGCTCCCGGATGCTCGCCGCGACCTCCGTGAACTTCGACGTCTCCGTGTTCGAGATCTTCACCGCGCTCACCACCGGGGCGAGCGTCGAGATCGTCCGCGACGCGCTCGAACTCGCCGAACGCGGCGGCTGGTCGGGCACCACCGTCAGCGCCGTCCCCACGGTGTTCTC
Organism: Streptomyces sp. BK79; assembly: GCF_044142145.1. Classification (NCBI taxonomy): domain Bacteria; kingdom Bacillati; phylum Actinomycetota; class Actinomycetes; order Kitasatosporales; family Streptomycetaceae; genus Streptomyces; species Streptomyces sp. BK79. The sequence goes on along the minus strand of NZ_JBHVOC010000039.1, from coordinate 42,485 downwards.
CGCGCTGCTCGACCAGCTCGCCGAGGACGCCCCGGACCGTCCCGCGCTCGACGTCGACACCGTCGTCCTCGCCGGCGAGGCACTCCCGGGCGACCTGGTCCGCAAGATCCAGGGCGCCCTGCCCGACGTCCGCGTCGTCAACGCCTACGGACAGACCGAGAGCTTCTACGCCTCCACCTACACGCTCGAGGGGCAGTGGGCCTCGACCGGCGCGGTACCGGTCGGACAGCCCCTGGCCAACATGCGCGCCTACGTCCTGGGGCCGGAACTGACGCCCGTCGCGCCCGGCGTGATCGGCGAACTGTACGTCGGCGGGCCGGTCGCCCGCGGCTACCACGGCAACGGCCCGGCGACCGCGGAACGGTTCGTCGCCTGCCCCTTCGGCCCCGCCGGCGCCCGCATGTACCGCACCGGAGACCTGGCCCAGTGGGACGCCGACGGCCGGCTGAGGTACGCCGGACGCGCCGACACCCAGGTGAAGGTGAACGGCATCCGGGTCGAGCCGACCGAGATCGAGACGGTCCTCGCCCGGCACCCCGCGATCGGCCAGGCCGCCGTCACGGTCCGCGAGGACCACACCGGCAGCCCGCGCCTGGTCGGCTACGTCGCCCCGGCGGATGGCGCGGCCGCGTCGGACACCACGGTCTCGGCGGCGGACCTGCGACGGTTCACGGCCGAGACGCTGCCGGACTACATGGTGCCCACCACGATCATGGTGCTCGACCGGCTGCCGCTGACCGCCAACGGCAAGGTGGACCGGGCCGCGCTGCCCGCACCGGAGTTCGCCGGCACCGAGTACCGGGCGCCGCGCACCGAGACGGAGCGGCTCCTGGCCGAGGTGTACGCCGACGTCCTCGGCGCCGAACAGGTGGGTGTCGACGACGACTTCTTCACCAGCGGCGGAGACAGCATCCGCTCCATCCAGGTCGTCGCGCGGGCCAAGACACGCGGCGTGGCGGTCACCACGCGGGAGATCTTCGAGCACCGCACGGTCGCCCGCCTCGCCGAACTGGTCGAGGGCCGGGAGGGCGAGGAGCGCGTCGTCCTGGCCGAGCTGCCGGGCGGCGGCGTGGGCCGGATGCCGCTGCCGCCGACGGCGGCACACGTCCTCGAGCTGGGCGGCGGCATCGGCCGGTTCTGCATGTCCGCGCTGCTGACCCTGCCCCAGGACATCGACCGCGACGGGCTCGTCGCGACCCTTCAGGCCGTCCTCGACCGGCACGACGTGCTGCGTTCCCGGCTGGACAGGGAGCTGCCCGGCCTGTCGGTCGAGGCGCCCGGCGGCGTCGACGCCGGCACGCTGCTGCGGGAAGTCCCCTACGGCGACGCCGACGTGCAGGCCGAACTGGACGCCGCCGCGGACCGGCTCGACCCGGACGCGGGCGTCATGGCGCAGTTCGTGTGGCTGACCTCCGGCACGGACCCGGACCGGCTGCTGGTCGTGCTGCACCACCTGGTCGTCGACGGGGTGTCGTGGCGGATCCTGGTCCCGGACCTCGCCGCCGCCTGGCAGCGGATCCGGGGCGAGGGCGCCCCGGCCCGGACCGAGGTGGGCACCTCGCTGCGCCGGTGGGTGCACGCGCTGGCCGACGAGGCGGCCTCCCCGACGCGGGTGGCGGAACTGCCCCTGTGGCAGGAGATCCTCGGCACCGGCGAAGCGGCCCTGGGGGCACGGAAGGTGGACCCGGCCCGCGATGTGACGGCCACCGTGGACACCGTGCGCGTCCAGGTGCCCGCGGACGTCACGGAGACCTTGCTGAACACGGTGCCCGCGGTGTTCCGCGGCGGTGTCGACGACGGGCTGCTCGCCGGGCTCGCGCTGGCGCTGGCCCGCTGGCGCCACGGCCGCGGCGTGCCCGCCGCCTCCTCGACGCTGGTCCGGCTGGAGGGACACGGCCGGGAGGACCACCTGATCCCCGGCGCCGACCTGTCGGACACGGTCGGCTGGTTCACCGCGATGTACCCGGTCCGGCTCGACCTGTCCGGCGTCGACGTGGCCGACGCCTTCACCGGCGGCGAGGGCGCGGGGAAGGCGGTCAAGGCCGTCAAGGAGCAGCTGCGGGCGGTCCCCGACAACGGCGTCGGCTACGGCCTGCTGCGCCACCTCAACCCCGCCACCGCCACCGCCCTGGCCGGACTGCCCGAGCCCCAGATCGGGTTCAACTACCTCGGCCGGGCCTCCGGCGCGGACATCCCCGAGGAACTGCGGCACCTGGGCTGGGCCCCCGACACCACGCACCGCGACCTGATCGCCGCACCGGACGCGGACATGCCGGTGCTGTCCGCGCTGGAGATCAACGCGGTGGCCACCAGCACCGGCGACGGCGAGGAGCTGACCGCCTACTTCGGCTTCCCGACCGGTGTGCTCACCCGCGACGAGGTGACCGAGCTGGCCGGGCTGTGGGTCGAGGCGCTGACCGCCCTCGCCCGGCACGCCGTGACCGACGCCGCCGGCGGGCTCACCCCGAGCGACGCGCCGCTGGTGAAGGTGGACCAGGGGGAGATCGACACCTGGGAGGCCCGCCTCGGCGAGCTGGCCGAGGTGTGGCCGGTGACCCCCGTGCAGTCCGGGCTGCTGTTCCACTCGATGCTGACCGCCGACGAGGCGTTCGACGTCTACCACATGCAGCTCGTGTTCCACCTGTCCGGCGACGTCGACCCGGAGCGGATGCGCCGGGCCGGACAGGCACTGCTGGAGCGCTACGACAACCTCCGCGCGGCGTTCGTCGACCGCGCCGACGGCGACGTGGTGCAGGTCGTGCCGCGGAACGTGACCCTGCCCTGGCGCCACCTGGACCTGAGCGCGGCCGACGACGCGGAGCGCACCGAGGCGTTCGAGAGGTTCCTCGTCGAGGACCGGGCCGCGCATTTCGACCTGAGCACCCCGCCGCTGATCCGGCTGGCGCTGGTCGACCTGGGACCCGGCCGGTCCGAACTCGTGCTCACCGGCCACCACGTGCTGTACGACGGCTGGTCCACGCCGCTGCTGATGCGGGACCTGATGCTGCTCTACGCGTCCGACGGCGACCCGGCCGGGCTGCCCGGCATCCGCAGCTTCGGCGAGTTCCTGGCCTGGCTCGTCAGGCAGGACAGGGAGGAGTCCGCACGGGTGTGGGCGGCCGAGCTGGACGGGGTCGACGAACCCACGCTGCTCGTGCCGCGCGCGAGTGCGGGACACGGGCCCGCCGGGGTCGGGGACCTCGACGTGACGTTCGAGGACATGCCCGGCCTGTCCCGGCGCGCCGCGCAGCTCGGCGTCACCGTCAACACGCTCGTGCAGGGCGCCTGGGCCGTCCTGCTCGCCAACCTCACCGGCCGGTCCGACATCGTCTTCGGCGCCACCGTGGCCGGCCGCCCGGCCGCCTTCCTGGACGCCGGCGACATGGTCGGGATGTTCATCAACACCATCCCCGTCCGGGTGCGCTGCGAACGCCGCGACACCTTCGCCGCGCTGCTCACCGAGCTGCAGAACCGGCAGGGCGCGCTGCTGGACCACCACCACCACAGCCTCGCCGAGATCCAGCAGGCCACCGGGCTGAGCACACTGTTCGACACCCTGGTGCTGTTCGAGTCGTTCCCGGTCGACCGGGACGCCCTCGACGAGGCCAACACCACGGCCGGGGTGGCCATCACCGGGCTCCAGCCGTTCGCCGGCTCGCACTACCCGATCACCCTGACCGCCGCGTCCGAACCGCACCTGCAGATGGCCCTGCAGTACCACCGGGACAAGCTGGACCAGGACACGGCCGCCGAGATCGTCGACCGGTTCGTGCGCGTCCTCGGCCAGGTCGTCGCCGACCCGGACGTCCGCGTCGGGGACCTCGACGTGCTCGGCGAGGACGAGCGGCGGTGGCTGCTGCACACGGCCAACGACACCACCGAACCGACCCTGGAAGAGGGCCTGGTGGCGGCCGTGGAGCGGCAGGCGCGGAAGACACCGCAGGCCCTCGCCGTCATCGGCGAGGAGCGGTCGCTGACCTACCGGGAGCTGGACGCGCGGGCCAACCGGCTGGCGCACCGGCTGATCGACCGCGGTGTGCGGCCGGAGTCCCTGGTCGCCGTCCGCCTGCCCCGGACCACGGACCTCGTGGTGGCCCTGCTGGCGGTGCTGAAGGCCGGCGCGGCCTACATCCCGATCGACCCGGACCACCCCAGCTCCCGGATCGACCACATCCTGAAGGACTCGGCCCCGGCGCTCGTGCTCGACGCCGACGCGCTGGCCGAGGACCGGTCCGCGTACCCGGACACACCCCCGGCCGTGGCCGCCTCACCCGACAACACCGCGTACGTGATCTACACGTCGGGGTCGACCGGAACCCCGAAGGGAGTCGCGGTCCCGCGCGGCGCGCTGGCGAACTTCCTGGCCACGATGGGGCGGCGGTTCCCGCTGACGCCGAGCGACCGGCTGTTCGCCGTGACGACCGTGTCGTTCGACATCGCCGGACTCGAGCTGTACCTCCCGCTGATCTCCGGAGCGGCGGTGGTGCTCGCGGGCAAGGAGACCGTCTCCCAGCCGTCGGCCGCGGTGGCCGCGATGCGCCGCCACGACGTCACCGTCGTCCAGGCCACCCCCGCCTTCTGGCAGATGCTGCTCACGGACGACCCGGACGGCGCGCGGGGCCTGCGGATACTCGTCGGCGGCGAAGCCCTGCCCGCGCCCCTGGCCGACGCCTTGGCCGGGCAGGCCGCCGAGGTGTCCAACATGTACGGCCCCACCGAGACGACGATCTGGTCGACGACGGCCCCCGTCGAACCGGGCTCCGGTGTCCCGTCGATCGGCGAACCGATCGGCAACACCCAGGTGTACGTCCTCGACGCGCGGCTGCGCCCGGTCCCGCGCGGCGTGAACGGCGAGCTGTACATCGCCGGCGACGGCCTGGCCCGCGGGTATCAGGGCCGGCCGGACCTGACCACCGGACGGTTCGTGGCCTGCCCCTTCGGCGCGCCCGGCACGCGGATGTACCGCACCGGGGACCTGGTGCGGTGGGGCGCCGACGGACGCCTGGAGTACGTCGGACGGACCGACTTCCAGGTCAAGATCCGCGGCTTCCGCATCGAACTCGGCGAGATCGAGCACGTACTGACCACCCACCCCGGCGTGGCGCAGGCCGCGGTCGTGGTGCACGAGGGCCGCGAGGACGACAAGCGCCTGGTGGGCTACGTGGTGCCGGCCCTGCACGCCGCGGTGGCCGACTCCGCCGACCAGGTGGACGAGTGGCGCGAGGTCTACGACGACAGCTACACGGCCTCCGAGGACGAGGCGCTGGGCGAGGACTTCCAGCTGTGGAAGTCCACGTACGACGGTGAGCCGATCCCGCGCGAGCAGATGCTGGAGTGGCGGGACACCGCCGTGGCCCAGGTGCTGGCGTTCTCGCCACGCCGGGTGCTGGAGATCGGTGTGGGCTCCGGCCTGCTGCTGGCGAAGATCGTCGACCAGGTCGAGGAGTACTGGGGCACCGACCTGTCCGCCCCGGTCGTGGACCGCGTACGGGCCCAGGCCGAACAGGACGGGTACGGCGACCGGGTCCGCCTGAGCGCCCAGCCCGCCGACGACATCGACGGACTGCCCCGCGCCGCGTTCGACACCGTGGTGCTCAACTCGGTCGCGCAGTACTTCCCGAGCGTGGAGTACCTGGACCGGGTGCTGCGCCAGGCGATGGAACTGGTCGCGCCCGGCGGCCGGATCGTCGTCGGTGACGTCCGCAACGCCACGACGCTGCGGGTCCTGCTGACCGCGGTGCAGCGCGCCGCGCATCCGCACGCCTCGCACGAGGAGCTGCGGACACTGGTGGAGAAGGCACTGCTCGCCGAGCGGGAACTGGTGGTCGCCCCCGAGTGGTTCGCCGAGTGGGCGCGCGAGCACGCCGACGGCGTGGACATCCGGGTGAAGCCGGGACAGGCGCACAACGAGCTGACCCGGCACCGGTACGAGGTCGTCCTGCACAAGGAACCGGCCGACGTGCTCGACCTGGCGGGCGTGCCCGCCACCGAGTGGGGCCGCCAGGTGCCCGGCCTCGACGAACTGCGCCGCCACGTCGACAAGGCGGGCGACCGCCCGGTGCGGGTGAGCGGGATACCGAACGCGCGGCTGGACGCCGAGACCGCCGCCGCGGCCGCCGCCGGTGTCGTGACCACGGCCGCCGCCTCCGGCAGGGCGCTCGACCCGCAGGAGTTCACCGCGTGGGCGCGGCAGCAGGGCCGGCACGCGGTCCTCACCCCGTCGGGCGCGGACGTACGCTGCTTCGACGCCGTCCTGCTGCCCGCAGGGGCCGCCGGACAGCCGACGGTGCACGGTGCGTTCGTGTCCAGCGGCGTCGCCGGACGGACCCGGTACAACCACCCCGGCCTCGCCCGGGTGATCGGTCCCCTGCTCGCCGACCTCCCCCAGCACCTGCGGGGGCGGCTTCCCGAGTACATGGTGCCGTCCACGGTGGTGCCGCTGTCGGAGATCCCGCTGACGCCCAACGGCAAGCTGAACCGGCGGGCGCTGCCGGCCCCGGACCACGCCCAGGTGTCGACCGGCCGCGCCCCGCGCACCCCGCGCGAGGAGACCTTCTGCGCGCTGTTCGCGGAGGTGCTCGGCCTGGGGACGGTCGGCATCGACGACGACTTCTTCGCCTTCGGCGGGCACTCGCTCCTGGCCACCCGGCTGATCAGCCGGGCCCGCGCCGAGTTGGGCGTAGAGATACCCATCCGCAAGATCTTCGACCTGCCGACAGTGGCCGCGCTCGCCGCGTGGTCGGAGGAATCGGCTGCTCCCCGTCGCCCCAGCCTGCGCCAGATGTTCGCCAAAGGAGTGAAGCAATGATTCCGCTGTCCTTCGCGCAACGCCGTATGTGGCTTCTGCACCAACTGGAGCAGGGAGCGGAGACCTACAACATATCGGCGGCGTTCCGGCTGACCGGGCCCCTGGACCGGGCGGCCCTCGTCGCGGCGATCGGCGACGTGGTCGGCCGGCACGAGATCCTGCGCACTACCTATGTGACGGACGACGAGGGCGAGCCCTCCTCGCGGATCCTGCCGATCGAGGAGGCGTCGCCGCGGCTGCCGGTGGTCGAGGTGACACCGCAGAGCGTGGCCGCCGCGATCGACGAGGCCGTCTCCCACCGCTTCGACCTGACGGCCGAGCTGCCCTTCCGGGCGAGCCTGCTGCGTTGCTCCCCCGAGGAGCACGTCCTGGTCCTGGTCATCCACCACATCGCCTCGGACGGCAGCTCCGGCGCGCCGCTGGCCCGGGACCTGGCCGAGGCCTACACCGCCCGCCTCCAGGGCCGGGAGCCGGCGTGGGAGCCGCTGCCCGTGCAGTACAAGGAGTACGCGCTGTGGCAGCGCGAGGTGCTCGGCGACGCGGCCGACCCGGACAGTGCGGCCGCGGCGCAGATCGAGTACTGGCGGGGCGAACTGGCCGGGGTGCCGCAGCCGCTCAACCTGCCGCTGGACCGCCCGCGGTCCGCGGAGGCCGGCTCGCGCGGCGACACGGTCCCCCTCACCGTGGACCCGAAGGTGGCGGCCGGGCTGCAGAAGCTGGCCCAGGAGCGCGGGACGACCATGTCCATGCTCCTCCAGGCCGCCGTGGGGGTGCTGCTGCAGAAGCTCGGCGGCGGGAACGACGTCACGATCGGTTCGCCGATCGCCGGGCGGACCGACGAAGCACTGGCCGACCTGGTCGGATGCTTCGTCAACACCCAGGTGCTGCGCGTGGACCTCTCCGGCGACCCGACCTTCGCCGACCTGCTCACCCAGGTGCGGAACAAGGCGCTGACGGCCTACGAGCACCAGGACGTGCCGTTCGACCTGGTCGTCGAGGCGATCAACCCCGACCGCTCGGCCGCCTACCAGCCGCTGTTCCAGGTGATGTTCGCCTGGCAGAACTTCGCGAGCCGGGACCTCGAACTCCCGGGACTCAAGGTGGAGTTCGAGCAGGCCATCACGTCGACCGCCATGTCCGACCTGTTCTTCTTCCTGGCCGAGGATGCCGAGGGCTCGCTGCGCGGCGACCTCCAGTACGCGACCCACCTGTTCGACCGCGGCACGGCCGAGGTGATCGCCGCGCGGTTCGTCCGGGTCCTGGAGCAGGTGCTGGCGGACCCGACGGCGCCGGTGGGCGCCGTGGAGGTGCTCAGCGAGGAGGAGCGGGACCGGCTGGTGCGCCAGGTCAACGACACGGCGCGCGAGGTGGCGCCGGGTACGCTGCCGGGCGCTTTCGAGGCGCAGGTGGCGCGGGATCCGGAGCGGGTGGCGCTGGTCGGCGAGGGCGAGTCGCTGACGTACGGGGAGTTCAACCGGCGGGCGAACCGGCTGGCGCACTGGCTGGTGGAGCAGGGCGCGGGTCCGGAGCGGCTGGTCGCGGTGAAGATCCCGCGCTCGGTCGACCTCCTGGTGGCGCTGTACGCGGTGGTGAAGTCCGGTGCCGCGTACGTGCCGATCGACCCGGAGCTGCCCGAGGACCGGGTGCGGCACGTGCTGGACAGCGCCCGGCCGCTGCTCGTCCTCGACGACGAGCTGCCGGAGGTCTCCGCGTACTCGGACGCGAACCCGGAGCGCGGGCTCTCGCCGGACCACGCGGCGTACGTCATCTTCACCTCGGGCTCCACGGGCGGGCCGAAGGGTGTGCAGGTGGCGCACCGGTCGATCATGAACCGGCTGGCGTGGGGGCTGTCGCACTTCGACGTCGGCGCCGAGGACCGGGTGCTGCTGAGCACGACGGCGAGCTTCGACGTGTCGGTGCCGGAGCTGTTCGCGCCGCTCCAGGTCGGCGCGGCGATCGTGATCGCCCGCCCCGACGGCCGCCGGGACCCCTCCTACCTCGCCGAGCTGATCCGGCGAGAAGGAGTGACCGGGGCGGACTTCGTGCCCTCGCTGCTGGAGGCGTTCGTCGCCGAGCCGGGGGCCAAGGAGTGCGAGAGCCTGCGCTGGATCGAGGTGGCGGGCGAGGCGTTCCCGGCGGAGCTGGCGAACAAGGCCGCCGAGGTGCTGCCGAACTGCGGGGTGCACAACCTCTACGGGCCGACCGAGGCGTCGGTGGAGGTCACGGCCTGGCAGCACGTGCCGGGCGCGGACCGGGTGCCGATCGGCGCGCCGATCTGGAACACGCAGGTGTACGTGCTGGACGCGGCGCTGTGTCCGGTCGCACCGGGAGTGGCCGGTGAGCTGTACCTCGCCGGCACCGGTCTGGCCCGGGGCTACCTCGGGCAGACGGGGCTGACCGCGGGCCGGTTCGTGGCCTGCCCCTTCGGTGAGCCCGGCACCCGCATGTACCGCACCGGTGACCTGGTGCGCTGGACCGGGGACGGCCAGGTCGAGTACATCGGCCGCACCGACTTCCAGGTCAAGGTCCGCGGCTTCCGCATCGAACTCGGCGAGATCGAACAGGCCCTCATCGCCCACCCGGACGTCGACAACGCGGTCGTCGTCGTCCGCGAGAACCAGCAGGGCGACAAGCGCCTCGTCGGCTACGTGGTGCCCCGGCCCGGCGCCGTGCCGGGCGACGGCGGGGTCCAGGCGGGGCAGGAGGGGTGCCAGGTTTACGACGCCGAGGCGGCCGGCCCGCTGCTCGCCCGGGTCACCGAGCACCTGCGGGCCGGGCTGCCGGAGTACATGGTGCCCGGCACGCTGGTCCCGCTCTCGCGGATCCCGCTGACCCCGAGCGGCAAGCTCGACCGGCGGGCCCTGCCGGCGGAGCACGCGACCACCGCGGCCGGCCGGGAACCGCGCAACGCGCAGGAAGAGAAGCTGTGCTCCCTCTTCGCCGAGCTGCTCGGCGTGGAGAAGATCGGCATCGACGACGACTTCTTCGCGCTCGGCGGGCACTCGCTCATGGCCACCCGGCTCAGCTCCCGCATCCGCAAGCAGTTCGACGTCTCGCTGCCCCTCACCACGATCATCAAGTACCCCACGGTGGCCGAACTGGCCGTGGTGCTCCTCACCGGCGGCGCTCACGACGAGCACACCGACCCGTTCGCGGTCGTGATGGCGCTGAACAGCGTCCCGGAGACGGACAAGCCGCCGGTGTGGTTCTTCCACGGCGGCGGCGGCGTGGGCTGGGGCTACTTCAGCTTCGTACTGCACCTCCCGGACCGGCAGGCGTACGCCCTGCAGTCCCGCGGCTTCGACGGCACGGACGTGCTGCCGGGGTCGGTGGAGGAGATGATCGACGACTACGTCACCCAGATGCTGCGCGTCCAGCCGGAAGGGCCCTTCGACCTGATCGGCTGGTCCTACGGCGGCACCGTCGCGCACGCCATCGCCGCCGAGCTGGAACGGCGCGGGCACGAGGTCTCCTTCCTGGCCATCCTGGACTCCCTGCCCGCCCAGGAAGGGTTCGCGCAACTGGCCGGCCGGGCCGTGGCGGAGTACCGGGCGGACCTGGAGGAGTACTTCGGCCAGTTCGTGAAGACCGACAACAAGGAACAGTTCCTGGACACCATGTCGAAGGTGCTGGCCAACAACCAGGCCGTCATGGCGAAGTACCACTCGCCGGTCTACGGCGGCGACGTGCTGTTCTTCAACGCGGCGCTGAAGGAAGAGGGGTCGTGGGCACCCCTGTGGCGGCCGTACGTCCAGGGTTCCATCGAGGAGCACGACGTGCAGGCCACCCACGGCGATCTGCACATGCCCGGACCCGTGTCCGAGATCTTCGCGGTGATCAACCGCAAGCTGGCCGATTGACCGGGGAACTCCGGGACGTCGCGCCATGATGTCCCGGAGCCGGTTCGACGAACCATCGAACGCATGATTGGGGTCGGTTGTGAAAGAACCCGGCACATCCGAGGAGAACCGGGACCGGACCACGCTGCTGTGCGTGCCGTTCGCCGGCGCGGGCCCGTCCTTCTTCCACCCGTGGCAGCAGCTGGCGGGGGACCGGTGGCGGGTGACGTCGGTCGAACTGCCCGGCCGGGAGCGGCGGTTCCTGGACCCGCCGTACCGCAACGTCGTCGAGGCGGCCAAGGGCGAGATCGACGCCGTCGCCGCGGACCTCGGCGAGGGAGCGCGGACCGTCCTGTTCGGGCACAGCCTGGGAGCGGTCCTCGCCTACGAGCTGACCCACCTGCTGGGCGCGCGCGGCGTGCACGTCGAACGGCTGGTCGTCAGCGGCTCACCGGGGCCGTGGACCCAGCGCCAGAGGCGCGCGGCGGGGCTTGAGGGCGACGAGTTCCTCGCCCGGGTCGAGGAGTTCGCCGGGTTCCGGCACGAGGCCCTCGACCACCCGGAGATGCGGGAGCTGATCCTGCCCACCCTCCAGGCCGACTGCGAGATGCACGAGGCCTACGTCCCGAGCACCGACGTACCGGTGTCGGTGCCGGTCACCTCGCTGCGCGGCGACCGGGACGGCCTGGTCACCGCGGAGGAGGCCCGGCAGTGGCAGGACGCGACCACGGGCGGCTTCAGCTACGCCGAGTTCCCGGGCGACCACATGTACCTGGTCGATCTCGGCCGTGAGGTGCTCGACGTGATCGAGGCGGAGTCCGCCCGCACACACTGACGCGCTCCCCTTCCCCTCCCTCGCCGCCCCGGCGGACCACGGTCCGCCGGGGCGGCGTCGCGCTGTCCGGGCACCTCGGGCCGATGCCGGCGGTCAGCGCGTCCGGGTACGGCGAAGACCGCCGGGACCACGGTGCGGTCCCGGCGGCCGGTTGTCAGGAGGGTCCGGTCAGCCGTGGGCGGCCGGCCCGCACCAGGTGGTGAGGGCGGTCCGCAGCGCGTCGGTGCCGCCCGCGCCGCCCTCGTCGGCCGCCCAGGCGACATGGCCGTCGGGACGGATCAGCAGCGCGGCCGGAGCGGGGACCTCGCCGATGGCCGGCACCGTCCAGTGGTCGTCCTCGCCGCGCGCCTCCACCAGGTCGACGCGGCCGGCCCAGCCGCCGGCGACCGCCGCCACCTCGGGGCTGCCGTGCAGGTCCAGCAGGACGGGGCGGCCGGCGTGCAGCAGCTCGTGGACGCCGATGATCCCCTCGGCCGTCTTCAGGTCGGCGTCGGGAACCCGGCGGCCCTCCAGCGGGTGGTCGCCGTCGACGGGGTACCGGATGTCCAGCGCGTTCAGCAGGTGACGCAGGTACTGGTTGACGTCGTCGGACACCATGAGGGAGCCGAACACCTCGCGCAGCGCGTCCGTCTGCGGGCCGGGCCGCACCAGGGCCGACTGCGCCCGGGTGTTGTGCAGCACGCGCGCCGCGACCGGGTGGCGCTCGGCGTGATAGGTGTCCAGCAGGCTCTCCGGCGCCCGGCCGCGCACCACCGAGGCGAGCTTCCAGCCGAGGTTGACCGCGTCCTGCACGCCCATGTTCAGGCCCTGCCCGCCGGCCGGGAAGTGGATGTGCGCCGCGTCGCCCGCCAGCAGTACCCGGCCCCTGCGGTACTCGGCGGCCTGCCGCGCGGCGTCGCTGAACCGGGACACCCACCGGGGGTTGCGCATCCCGAAGTCGGTCCCCGCGACCCTGACCAGCGACTCACGCAACTGCTCGAACGTCACGGCGTCGTCGCGGCCCGCGACCCGGTCGAACTCCGAGGTGATCACCCGGAACCAGCCCGGTTCGAAGGCGATCGCCGAGTAGTCGCCGACCGGGGTGCGCCGCACCCACACGTAGTCCTCGGTCAGCTCCGGCAGCTCCACGTCGCCGATCAGCGCGGTCATCGTCGCCTCGGTGCCGGGGAAGTCGATGCCCGCCAGCTTGCGCACGGTGCTGCGCCCGCCGTCGCAGCCCACGAGGTAGCGGGCGCGCAGCGTCGCGGGCCCGGCCTCCGGCCTGTCCAGCTCGACCGTCACGCCGTCCTCGTCCTGGCGCAGACCGCCGACCTCGGCCGACCTGAGCACCCGCACGCCGAGTTCGGCGGCCCACTCCTCCAGCAGCCGCTCGATGGTGGACTGCAGGATCATCAGCGGGTACGGGTGCCGGGACTCGGACTCGTCGAACTCCAGGTACAGGCCCGCGAAGTGGCCCACCGGCTGCAGCTCGCCCTCCGCCAGGAAGCGGTCCAGGATCCCGCGCTGGTCCAGCACCTCCAGGGTGCGGGAGTGGATCCCGCCGGCCCGGGACTCGCCCGTGGGCTCGGCGAGCCGCTCGGCCACCACCACGTCGACGCCGGCCAGCCGCAGCTCACAGGCGAGCATCAGGCCGGTCGGCCCGGCGCCCGCGACCACCACGTCCGCGTCCATGCCGGTGTGTTCCACGTCGTTGCCCCCTCATTTCCAGTGCTGTTCCACTGATGTTCCAGTGCCGCTTCACTGATCCTGTGGCGGCGTCGGGCCATTTCCGTACGTGCGAAAAGCGAGCCGCTTTCCACTTTTCCTGTCCCGCCGGCGGGACGGCTGTTCGGGGAACGGATGTTCCGGAAGTGTCAGCGTGCGGGCGTACCGGTGCGCTCTCAACCCCACCGGCCGGCGGGTGCCGCACACCGCCGGCAGCGGTGTGCGGAAAGGCGAACGCCCGCGACACTCGATTCGGCCATTCGAAGAATGTGTCTCGCCGGCGGGACAGTGCGAAGGAAGGGCTGGAAATGGAATCCTCACCGCAGGTGGTCCACGAGCGAGGTGGGCAGGAAGAGACGCCGCAGCCGCAGGCCGGGCCTTCGGGCGCGTCGGCGTCCCTGGCGCAGGAGATCGCCGAGCTGTGGGGGGAACACCTCGACAGCCCCGGGGTGGGGCCGGAGGACGACTTCTTCGCGCTCGGCGGCAACTCACTGGCCGGAATCAAGATCATCGAACGGGTGCTCCAGGACCACGGCGTCCGCCTGTCCGTGCGCGACTTCTACCTCGCCGGGACCCCCACCAAGGTCGCCGAGCTGATCGAGCAGGGGAGGGCCGGGACGTGAGGCTCACGCCGGGTCCCGCGCGCGACGTCGATCTCGACACCCTCGACCTGTTCGACCTGGACCTCTACTCCACGGGCGACCCGCACCCCATCTGGGACGTGATGCGCGAGCGGGCGCCCCTGCACCACCAGGTCCTCCCCGACGGCCGGGAGTTCTGGTCGGTCACCCGCTACGAGGACGTCCGCCGGGTGCTCAGCGACCACCGGGAGTTCACCTCGGAGCGCGGCACGGTCCCCACCCACCTCGGCACGGACGACGCCGCCGCCGGCGTGCTGATGACGTCCACCGACCCGCCCCGGCACACCGAGGTCCGCCGGCCGCTCAACGCCAAGCTCACCGCCCGGGCCGTACGGTCCTGGGAGGACAAGATCCGCGCGACGGTCCGCCGCTTCCTGGAGCCGGCGCTCGACGGCGAGACCTTCGACCTGGCCGAGCGGGCCCTGCTGCTCCCCGCCTTGGTCACCGGCCCGCTCCTCGGCATCCCGGAGAAGGACTGGGCGGAACTCGTCCAGCTCACCGCGATGGTCACGGCCCCCTCGGACCCGCACTTCCTGGTGAGCAGCGAGGCGGCGACCCTGGCCATCTCCCACCACGAACTCCTCAACTACGTCCGGGACTGGGCCACCACCCGGCGGGCGGACGGCGGCGAGGACGACAGCCTGCTGCACCACCTCATGAGCGTCCGGCCGGGAGGCGTCCCGCTGAGCGACGAGGAGATCGCCCTCGACGGCTACAGCATCCTCCTGGGTGCCAACGTGACGACCCCGCACACCGTCTCCGGCACCGTGCAGGCCCTCATCGAACGGCCCGAGCAGTTCGCCAAGGCCCAGGCCGACCCGACGCTGATCCCCAATCTCGTCGAGGAAGGACTGCGCTGGACCTCGGCCGCCTGCAACTTCATGCGGTACGCGGTCGACGACGTCCAGATCGGCGGGGGCACCATCCCGGCCCGCGCGGCGGTCGTCGCGTGGATCGGCTCGGCCAACCGGGACGCGTCCGTCTTCCCCGACCCGCACACCTTCGACATCACACGCGACGGCGCCAAGCGCCACGGCGCGTTCGGCTTCGGACCGCACTTCTGCATCGGGGCGCCCCTGGCCCGGATGACGCTGCGCATCTTCTTCGAGGAACTCCTCGAAGGATTCGCGTCGATCGAGTTCGCCGGCGAACCGGAGCACCTGCGGTCGTACTTCATCGCCGGGATGACCCACCTCCCCGTCGCCGCGCAGAAACGGCACACGCCATGACCTCCGGTCCCACCGCCACCGCCACCGCCTCGCCGTGGTTCGTGCGGCCGCCGTCCGCCGAGGCCGCCGCCCGGCTCTTCTGCCTCCCCTTCTCCGGTTCCGGGGCGTCGGCCTTCAGCGCCTGGCCCGCCGCCCTCGGCGACGTCGAGGTCGTCCCGGTGCAGTTCCCCGGCCGCGAGAACCGGCTCGCCCACCCCCACTACGGCACCTACGAGAACCTCGCCGCCGACCTCACCGAAGCGCTCACACCGCTGCTGGAGCGGCCGTACGCCCTCTTCGGGCACTGCGCGGGCGCCCTGCCCGCCTACGAGACCGTGCTGCGGCTCGCCGCCCTCGGCCTGCCCGCACCCCAGTGCCTCTTCGTGTCCGGCCAGCCCGCACCGCACGACGCCTCGCGCGACCGGATGCTCACCATGACCGAGGACGAACTGCGCGCCGAGGTCGAGGCGTTCATCCGCAGCCGCGGCATCGAGCCGCGGCCGGACATGGTCGAGATGGGCCTCATGGTGCTGCTGCGCGACCACGCCGCGGCGGGCGCCTACCGCAGGCAGGAGCTGGCCCCGCTGCCGTGCCCCGTCGTCGTCCTGCACTGGCGGGACGACCCCGACGTCAGCCTCGACGACCTCCAGGGCTGGCGCGCGTACGCCGACTCCGTCGAGTTCCGCGTCCTCGACGGCGGCCACTACGACTTCATGGACGCGCCGGACGAACTGCTGAAGACCCTGACCAGCCGGCGGTGACGAGCGGTGCAGCCCGTGACAGCCGTACGCCGAGGGAACCGGAAGGACATCACATGAGTGGCGCAGCCGCCGATATCGCCGTCATCGGGATGTCGTGCCGCTTCCCCGGGGTGCACGACCTGGACGCCTTCTGGCGCCTGCTGCTCGACGGGCGCTCGACCGTCGGCCGCTTCCCCGAGCACCGGGCGGCCGACACGCGCCGTACGGCGCCGCCCCACCCGGACGCCGACACGGTGAACGCGGGATCGTTCCTGGAGGCGATTGACGGGTTCGACGCGGAGTTCTTCGGCACGCCCCCCGGGGAGGCGGCCGCGATGGACCCCGTGCAGCGGCTGGGCCTGGAACTGGCCTGGGAGGCCGTCGAGGACGCCGGGCTGCCGGCGGCCACGCTCGCGGGCCGCGACATCGACGTCGTGGTCGGTGCCGCGCCCTCCGGGTACGACCTGCTGCGCAAGCTGTCCGGCAGCGACCAGGACGACCACTACGCCGCCCTCGGCTCGGCCGGCGCGCTGATCGCCAACCGCATTTCGAACCTCTTCGACGTCCGCGGCATGAGCCTGTGCGCCGACTCCGGCCAGTCCTCCTCCCTCGTCTCGCTCGCCCTGGCCTGCGACCGGATCCGCGCCGGCGCCGTCGACATGGCGCTCGCCGGCGGTGTGCACCTGATCACCGACCCGGAGTCGGGCCTCGGCCTCGCCAACCTCGGCGCCCTGTCGCCCGCCGGCGACTGCTTCCCCTTCGACGAACGGGCGGGCGGCTTCGTCCGCGGCGAGGGCGGGGCGTTCGTCCTGCTCAAGCGGCTCGACCTCGCCGTCGCCGACGGCGACCACGTCTACGCGGTGGTGCGCGGCTGGGGCGTCGGCAGCGGCGGCGCCTCCTCCCGGATGCCCGACCCCAGCCCGGCCGGGCAGGCGGCGGCCGTACGGACCGCGCTGACGCGCTCGGCGGTCCCCTTCGACGGCGTCGACTACGTCGAGGCCCACGGCACCGGCACCCGGCTCGGCGACCCGGCGGAACTCGCCGGACTGCGCGAGGTGTTCCGGGAGACCGGACGCGAGCGCCCCCTGACGGTCGGTTCGGTGAAGGCGAACGTCGGGCACCTGGAGCCGGCCGCCGGCATCACCGGCTTCGTGAAGACCGCGCTCTGCCTGGACCGCGCCCAGTTGGTCCCGCAGGTGAACTTCCGGTCCCCGAACCCGGCCGTCCCCGACTTCGACGAGTACTTCGACGTGGTCCGGGCCGCGCGGCCCTGGCCGGGCACGCCCGAGCGGCCCCGGCGGGCGGGCGTGACGTCGATCGGCATGGGCGGCACCAACGCGCACGTCATCCTCGAACAGGCCCCCGGGACGCCGGCGCTGGACGAGGCCACCGCCACGGACGAGGCCCTCGCCACGGACGAGGCCCCCGCCCTGACCGCCGTACCCGGCGTGGTGCCGTGGGTGCTGTCGGCGCGCTCGGAGCCGGCGCTGCGGGAACAGGCGGCGCGGCTGCGGGACCTCGTCGCCGCCGACGCGTCCCTGTCGACGGCCGACGTCGGGCACGCGCTGGCGTCGGCACGGTCGGTGTTCGAGCACCGGGCGGTGCTGCTGGGCGGGAGCCGTGACGAGGCGCTGACCGGCCTCGGAGCACTGGCGGCGGGCGAGGAGCCGGCACGCGCGGTGCGCGGGACGGCCACGGGGCGGACCGGCCCGGTCGTCTTCGTCTTCCCCGGCCAGGGCTCGCAGTGGCTCGGCATGGGCCGGAGCCTGTACGCCGAGTCGGACGTCTTCGCGCGCTCGATCGACGCCTGCGCGCGGGCCTTGGAACCGTGGCTGGACTGGTCCCTCCTGGAACTGATCACCGGCGCGGACACGGCGCCGTCGCTGGACGGCGGCGACACCGTCGTGCAGCCGGCGCTGTTCGCGATGATGGTGTCCCTGGCCCGGGTCTGGGAGTCGCTGGGCGTGGTCCCCGACGCGGTGGTGGGCACTTCGCAGGGAGAGATCGCCGCCGCGTGCGCGTCGGGCGCGCTCGGTCTCGAGGACGCGGCCCGGGTCGTCGCCCAGCGCAGCCGGGTCCTGGCCGCGCTGGCCGGCCAGGGCGGGATGAGCGCGGTGGCCGAGCCCCTCGCCCGGGTCGAGGACCGGCTGCGGCAGTGGCCCGGACGGCTCTCGGTCGCCACCGTCAACGGACCGGCCTCCGTGGTCGTCTCCGGGGACCTCGAAGCGCTGGACGCGTTCGCCGCGTCGGCCGCCGCCGACGGCGTCCGGGTGCGCCGGCTCAAGGTCGCCTACGCGTCCCACTCCCACCAGGTCGAACGCATCCGCGACCAGGTGCTGGAAGCCACCTCGGGTGTCACGCCGCGACCGACGGCGGTGGAGTTCCACTCCACGGTCACCGCGCAGCGGCTCGACACCCGCCTGCTCGGCGGCTCGTACTGGTACGACAACCTGCGCTCGACGGTGCGGTTCGGCGAGGTCGTCGAACGGCTGATGCGCGAGCGCGGCGGCGTGTACGTGGAGGTCAGCCCGCACCCCGTGCTGCGGGTGGCGATGGAGGAGACCGCCGACGCGCTGGCGGACCCGCCGGTCGTGGCCAGCACCCTGCACCGGGACGACGGGAGCGCCGGAAACATCCTCGCGTCGCTGGCCGAACTGCACGTGCGCGGGGTGCCGGTGGACTGGGAGCCGGTGTTCGCCGGGCACCGGCCGCGCCGGATCGGCCTGCCCACCTATCCGTTCCAGCGCCGGCGGTACTGGCTGACCGCACCCGACGCCACCCACCCGGACCCCGCCGCGCGGGCCGGCGGACCGGGCACGCGCACCGGAGCCCGCCTGGACACGGAGTCCTCGGTCCTCGACCTGGTGTGCGCCGAGACGGCGGCCCTGCTGAGCGTGAAGGACCCGGACGTGACCGGCCCAGCTCTGGTGGCGCGGGCGGCCGAGACCTTCAAGGACCTGGGCTTCGACTCCTCGTCGGCCGTGGGACTGCGCAACCGGCTCACCGCGGCGACCGGGGTGCGCCTGCCGGCCACCGTCGCGTTCACCTATCCCAGCCCGCGCGCGCTCGCCGCCCGCGTCTTCGCCCTCCTCGCACCGGAGGAGCCCGAGGCGCCTGAGGTGCCCGAGGTGCCTGAGGTGCCTGCGACTCCTGAGGCGCCGGAGGTGCGTGATGCGTCCGAGGCACCCGACGACGATCTGTACGCCCTGATCGACCGCGGATACGTGTAGCCGCACCTGTTCTTCTGCATCACCCTGAATCGCCCTGAATCACCCTTGGGGGAGGCCCTGGTGGAGGACGTCGACAAGCTCCGTTCCTACCTGCGACGCGCCGTAGGCGACGCGCAGCAGCTGCGGGAGCGGGTCCGCGAGCTGGAGGAGTCCGCTCGCGAGCCCATCGCGGTCGTGGGCGTGGGGTGCCGCTTCCCCGGTGGGGCGACGACCCCCGAAGGGCTCTGGTCGCTCGTGTCCGGCGAGGTGGACGCCATCGGCGACTTCCCGTCGGACCGCGGGTGGGACCTGGAGGCGCTGTACTCCCCGGACCCGGAGACGCCCGGGACGACGTACACCCGCTCGGGCGGGTTCCTGTACGACCTGCCGGAGTTCGACGCGCCGTTCTTCGGCATCAGCCCGCGCGAGGCGCTGGCGATGGACCCGCAGCAGCGGCTGGTGCTGGAGACGTCGTGGGAGGCCCTGGAGCGGGCGGGCATCGACCCGGCCGCGCTGCGGGGTTCGGCCACCGGCGTGTTCACCGGCCTCTACGCCGTCGACTACGGCCCCCGCACGGGCGGCGGGGCGGGCGCCGAGGTGGAGGGCTTCGCGGCCACGGGCACGTACACCAGCGTGGCCTCGGGCCGGGTGGCGTACACGCTGGGTCTGCACGGCCCGGCCGTGTCCACCGACACCGCGTGCTCGTCGTCGCTGGTCGCCGTCCACCAGGCCATGCGGTCCCTGCGGGCCGGGGAGTGCACGCTGGCGCTGGCCGGCGGGGTGTCGACGCTGTCCACGCCGGGACTGCTCGTGGAGCTGGGCCGGCAGCGGGGCCTGTCGGCCGACGGACGGTGCCGGGCGTTCGCCGACGCGGCGGACGGCACCGGTTTCTCCGAGGGCGCCGGGATGCTGGTCCTGGAGCGCCTCTCGGACGCGCGGCGCAACGGACGCCGCATCCTCGCGGTCATCCGCGGTTCGGCCGTCAACCAGGACGGCGCCTCCAACGGCCTGACCGCGCCGAACGAACTGGCGCAGCGCCGGGTGATCCGGGCGGCCCTCGCCGACGCCGGGCTCCAGCCGGCCGACGTGGACGCGGTGGAGGCCCACGGCACCGGTACGAGGCTCGGCGACCCCATGGAGGCGGAGGCGCTGCTCGCCACCTACGGGCAGGACCGGGACGCGGACAAGCCACTGTGGCTGGGTTCGCTGAAGTCGAACATCGGGCACACGCAGGCCGCCGCCGGGGTCGGCGGCATCATCAAGATGATCATGGCGATGCGGCACGGGGTCCTGCCCCGCACGCTGCACGTGGACCGCCCGTCGTCGCACGTGGACTGGACGGCCGGCGCGGTCGAGCTGCTGACCGAGGCCAGGCGGTGGCCCGGCACACCGGAGCGCCCGCGCCGGGCCGGCGTCTCCAGCTTCGGCATCAGCGGCACCAACGCCCACCTCATCCTGGAGCAGGCTCCCGAGCCCGCCGAGCAGGAGCCCGCCGAGCAGGAGCCGGCCGACGCCGCCGGCCCGGTGCCGTGGGTGCTGTCGGCGCGCTCGGAGCAGGCGCTGCGCGCACAGGCGGCGCGGCTGCGGGACCTCGTCGCCGCCGACCCGTCGCTGTCGGCGGCCGACGTGGGGCGTTCGCTGGTGACGGCCCGCTCGCTGTTCGAGCACCGCCAGGTCGTGCTCGGCACCGGCCGGGACGACCTGCTCGCCACCCTGTCCGCCGTCGCCGCCGGCGACGAGAACGGCGCGGTCTCCGGGCTCGCCGGTCCGGTCGGCCGTACCGTGTTCGTCTTCCCCGGCCAGGGCTCGCAGTGGGCCGGCATGGGACGCGAACTGTGGGAGTCGTCCCCGGTGTTCGCCGCGCGGATGCGGGAGTGCGCCGACGCGCTGGCACCGTACGTGGACTGGTCCCTGCCCGACGTGCTCGGCGACGCCGAGGCACTGGAGCGCGTCGACGTCGTCCAGCCCGCGCTGTGGGCGGTGATGGTGTCGCTGGCCGAGCTGTGGCGCTCCTACGGCGTGGAGCCCGAGGCCGTCGTCGGCCACTCGCAGGGGGAGATCGCCGCCGCCTGCGTCGCCGGCGCCCTGTCCGTCGAGGACGCCGCGAAGGTGGTGGCGCTGCGGTCGAAGGCGATCCTGGCGCTGTCGGGACGCGGCGGCATGGTGTCGGTCGCGCTGCCGGTCCGGGACGTCGAGGCGCGCCTCACGGACGGCCTGTCGATCGCCACGGTCAACGGACCCTCGTCCGTGGTGGTCTCGGGCGACGTCGCCGAACTCGACGCGCTGCTGGCCGCCTGCAAGGCGGACGACGTCCGGGCCCGCAAGGTCCCGGTGGACTACGCCTCGCACTCGGCGCACGTGGAGGCGATCCGCGACGAGCTGGGGCGCGTGCTGGCCGGACTGGAGCCGCGCCCGGCGAAGGTGCCGTTCTTCTCCACGGTGGCGGCCGACTGGCTGGACACGACGACGCTGGACGCCGAGTACTGGTACACCAACCTGCGCCGCACGGTCCGCTTCGAGGAGGCGGTCAGGTCCCTGGCCGCACAGGGCTTCGGGTGCTTCGTCGAGGCGTCCCCCCACCCCGTCCTGACCATCGGTGTGGAGCAGACCCTGGACAGCGCGGGCGCCGAGGCCGTCGTCACGGGCACCCTGCGCCGCACCGAGGGCGGCCTCGCCCGCTTCCACCGCTCGGCGGCCGAGGCCTTCGCGGCGGGCGCCGCGGTGTCGTGGGAGGCGGCCTTCCCGGGCACCGGCGGCCGGTTCGTCGACCTGCCCACGTACGCCTTCCAGCGGCAGCGCCACTGGATGAACGCACCCGCCGAGACCACCGCCGCCGGCACGTCGGACCACCCGCTGCTCGACGCCGTGATCGACCTGCCCGACGACGGGGAGCACGGCGGCATCGTGGGCAGCGGGCGCCTGTCGCCGGAGCGCCACCCCTGGCTCGCCGACCACGTGGTCCACGGTGCCGTCCTGGTACCGGCGGCGGTGCCGGCGGAGCTGGCGGTGTGGGCGGCTCACAAGGTGGGCTGCGACACCGTCGACGAACTCACCCTGGAAACCCCGCTGGTGCTGTCCCGGACGGCCGACCGCGAGATCCGCGTCGTCGTCGACGCCCGGCGGACGATCAGCATCCACTCGCGGGCCGAGGGCGACACCGAATGGACGCGCAACGCCGTCGGCGTCGCCGCAGCCGGCGGCCCGGACACCGGCGAGGAGGAGAGCCTCGCCGCGTGGCCTCCCGCGGGCGCGGTCGCCGTCCCCTTCGAGGAGGAGTACGCCAGGCTGTCCGCCCTCGGATTCGCTCACGGGCCCCTGTTGCGCGGCCTCAAGCAGGTGTGGCGCCGCGACGACGTCCTGTACGCGGAGGTGGAGCTGCCGACCCCCGACGGCGCCGACCGCGGCGCGTTCCGCGTCCACCCGGCCCTGCTGCACGCCGCGCTGCTCCCGCTCGGCCTCGGGCCGGTCGTCGACGGCGACCGGCCCGAGGGCTGGCTGCCGTACCGCTTCACCGGCCTGCGCGCCGGCTCCACCGGGCCGGCCGCGCTGCGCGTGCGCCTCGCGCCCGCCGGGGAGAACGCCCTGTCCCTCACCCTCGCCGACCAGAACGGCACCCCGGTCGGCGGCATCGCGTCGCTGACCCTGAGGCCCGCCGACGTCGCGCGGCTCACCGAGCTGGGCTTCGACCACCAGGACTCCCTGTTCCGGCTGGACTGGGTCCCCGTCCCGGTCCCGTCGGGCGGAAACGGCGGAAACGGCGGAAACGGCGGGAACGGCGGCCCGTACGCGGTGCTGGGCGAGGGCATTCCGGGCGCTCCGCCCGGGGCGCCCGACCCGGCCACCGCGGCCCTGGGAGGGGACGCGGCGGTCTTCACCGGACTCGCGGAACTCGCCGCGTCCGGCGGGGAGATACCCCCCGTCGTCATCGCCGCCCTCGACGGGACCGGCGCGGACGGCGACGACACGCCCGCCGCCGTCGAGCGCACCCTCCACCGCGTGCTGCGCTGGACGAGGGAGTGGCTCACCGAGGACCGGTTCTCCGACGCGCGCCTGGTCGTCGTGACGCGGGACGCGGTCCACGACGGCCGGCACCCCCGCACCGACCCGGCGGCGGCCGCCGTGTGGGGGTTCGTGCGCACCGCGCAGACCGAGAACCCCGGCCGCTTCACCCTCGTGGACACCGACGGCCTGCCCGCCTCGCTGGCCCGCGTGGCGGCAGCGGCCGCCACCGGGGAGGCCCAGCTCAAGATCCGCGACGGCCAGGTCAGCGTCCCGCACCTGGTCCACGCCCCCGACACCGCCCCGGGCCACGACGGCGCCGAGGACGCCCCCGCGCTCGGCACCGGCACGGTCCTGATCACCGGCGGCACCAGCGGCCTGGGCGCCAAGCTGGCCCGGCACCTCGTGGCCCGGCACGGCGCGCACCGGCTGCTGCTCACCAGCAGGCGCGGACCGGCGGCCCCGGAGGCCGCGGCGCTGCGCGAGGAACTCACCGACGCGGGCGCCCACGTCGACGTCGTCGCCTGCGACGTCACCAGCCGGGACTCCGTCGCCGCGCTGATCGCCTCCGTCCCGGCCGAGCACCCGCTCACCGCGGTGATCCACTGCGCGGGCGTGCTCGACGACGGCGTCGTCCAGACGCTCACCGAGGACCGGGTGAACGTGGTCCTCGCGCCGAAGACGCGCGGCGCCTGGCACCTGCACGAGCTGACCGCGCACCTCGACCTGTCCGCGTTCGTGCTGTTCTCCTCCGTCGCGAGCGTGCTCGGCACGGCCGGACAGGCCAACTACGCGGCGGCCAACGCCTTCCTCAACGGCCTCGCCGAGACCCGCCGTGCCGCCGGACTCGCGGCCACCGCCCTGTGCTGGGGCTTCTGGGCCGAACGCAGCGAGATGGTCGCCGACCTCGTCGACGCGGACCTCGTCCGCCTGCGACGCCAGGGCGTACTGCCGATGTCGTCGCAGGAGGGGCTGGCCCTCTTCGACGCGGCGCTCACCCTGGACGAACCGGTGCTCGTGCCCGCCCGGCTGAGCCTCCCGGCGCCCGACGCGGCCTCGCCGCTCCTGCGCGGCCTGTCCGGCGCGCCCGGCGGACCCGGCGGCCAAGCGGACCCGAACGCCGCCGCCGGCGGACTCGCCCAGCGGCTGGCGTCCCTGCCGCCCCACGAGGCCCAGGCGGCGCTGCTCACCGCCGTCCGGGAGCAGACCGCCCTCGTCCTCGGCCACCCCGACACCGGGCGGATCAGCCCCACCGCCGCGTTCAAGCGACTGGGCATCGACTCGCTCACCGCGCTGGAACTGCGCAACAAGCTGGTGTCGGTGACCGGCCTGAAACTGCCCACCACCCTCGTCTTCGACCACCCGAACCCGAGCGCCCTCGCACAGTTCCTGAGCGAGAGCGTCGCCCCCGAACCAGCGGCCGTCCCGGAATCACCGGCCGGTCTCCTGGTCAAGGAGATCGAAGGACTGGGCGCCCGCCTGGAGGACGCGTTCCTCGACCTGGAAGGGGCGGACCAGGCGGCCATCTCCACGCTGCTCGGCGAGTTGCAGGGACGGGTCCGTTCGATGGCGAGCGCCGCGGCACCGGCCGGCATCGCCGACCAGATCACCTCGGCATCGGCGGGAGAGCTTCTCGCGCTGCTGGACCAAGAGCTCGGCTAGGGGAGAACGATGACCAACGACAACAACGCCGATGTTCTCGAGTACCTGAAGCGGACATCGATCGAGCTGCTCGAGACGCGCAAGCGCCTCCAGGAGGTGACCGACGCCGCCGCCGAACCCATCGCCGTCGTGGGCGTCGCCTGCCGCTTCCCGGGCGGCGCCGCGTCCCCCGAGGCGCTGTGGGAGCTGGTGCGGACGGGCGCGGACGCCATGTCGGACTTCCCCGACGACCGCCACTGGGACCTAGAGAACCTGTACGACCCGGACCCCGACCGGCCCAACAGCTGCTATGCCCGCTCGGGCGGCTTCCTCCACGACGCGGGCGACTTCGACGCCGACTTCTTCGGCATCAACCCGCGCGAGGCGCTGGCCGCCGACCCGCAGCAGCGGCTGCTGCTGGAGACCTCGTGGGAGTCCCTGGAGCGGGCCGGCATCGACCCGGAGAAGCTGCGCGGCAGCGACACCGGCGTGTTCGCCGGCCTCGCCTACTTCGGCTACGGCAACCACTTCACCACCCCCGAGGCCATCTCGGGCTACGCGCAGACCGGTTCACTGCTGAGCGTGGCCTCGGGCCGGGTGTCGTACACGCTGGGCCTGGAGGGCCCGGCCGTGTCCACCGACACCGCGTGCTCGTCCTCGCTGGTCGCGGTGCACCAGGCGGTGCAGTCGCTGCGGCAGGGCGAATGCGGCCTGGCCCTGGCCGGCGGCGTCACCGTCGTGGGCATGCCGCAGGTGTTCCGGGAGTTCTCGCGGCAGCGGGGCCTGTCCGCCGACGGACGCTGCAAGGCGTTCGCCGACGCGGCCGACGGCACCGGCTTCGCCGAGGGCGTCGGCATGCTGGTCCTGGAGCGCCTGTCGGACGCACGGCGCAACGGGCGCCGGATCTGGGCGCTCATCCGCGGCTCGGCCGTCAACCAGGACGGCGCCTCCAACGGCCTGACCGCGCCGAACGGGCCGTCCCAGCAGCGCGTCATCCGGGCGGCGCTGGCCAACGCCCGGCTCCAGGCGGCCGACGTGGACGCGGTGGAGGCCCACGGCACCGGCACCACGCTCGGCGACCCCATCGAGGCGCAGGCGCTGCTCGCCACCTACGGGCAGGACCGGGACGCGGACAAGCCGCTGTGGCTGGGTTCGCTGAAGTCGAACATTGGGCACACGCAGGCTGCCGCCGGGGTCGGCGGCATCATCAAGATGATCATGGCGATGCGGCACGGCGTCCTGCCCCGTACGCTGCACGTGGACCGCCCCTCTACCCACGTGGACTGGACGGCCGGCGCGGTGGAACTGCTGACCGAGGCCAGGGAGTGGCCCGGTACCCCCGGCCGCCCCCGCCGGGCCGGCGTCTCCAGCTTCGGAGCGAGCGGCACCAACGCCCACCTCATCCTCGAAGAGGCACCCGAGCCGGAGCCCGGACCGGCCGCCGGCACCGACGGGTCCGGGCAGCAGGCCGCCACCACCGACCCCGCGCCGGCCGCCACCGGCGGCCCCGTGCCGTGGGTGCTGTCCGCGCGCTCGCCGCAGGCGCTGCGCGCGCAGGCGGACAAGCTGCGCGCGTTCGTCGCCGCCGATCCCGACGCGGACCCCGCCGACATCGGCGCGTCCCTGGTGACGACCCGGACGTCGTTCGAGCACCGCGCGGTGGCCGTGGGCCGCGACCGCGACGACCTCCTGAACGCCCTCACGGCCCTCGCCGACGGCGACGAATCCCCCGCCGTCGTACGGGGCGAGGCCGGCGAACCCGGCGAACGCGTCTTCCTGTTCCCGGGCCAGGGCGCCCAGTGGACCGGCGTGGCGCGGGAGCTGTACGACACCTTCCCCGTCTTCGCGCGGACCCTCGACGAGGTCTGCCGGCACTTCGACGCCCACCTCCCCTTCGCCCTGAAGCCCCTGCTCCTCGCCGACGAGCCCGAGGGCCGCGGACGCACCGACGTCATGCAGCCGGCGCTGTTCGCCCTCCAGGTCGCCCTGTACCGGCTCCTCACCCGGTACACCCCGGAGCCGGACCGCCTGATCGGCCACTCCGTCGGCGAGATCGCCGCCGCCCACGTCTCCGGCGTCCTCGGCCTCGACACCGCGACCCGGCTCGTCGCCGCCCGCGGACGCGTCATGCAGGCCGTCACCGAGCCCGGCGCCATGCTCGCCGTACGCGCCCCCCTCGCCGAGGCCGAGGCGCTCCTCGCCCCGTACACCCGGGTCGGTCTCGCCGTCGTCAACGGGCCCGAGTCGGTGGTCCTCGCGGGACTGCGCGACGAGGTCCACGACCTGCGCGACCGGCTCGTCGCCGACGGCAGGTCCGCGAAGCTGCTGCCGGTCGACCACGCCTTCCACTCCCCGCTCATGGACCCGGTCCTGGACGAGTTCGCCCAGGCGGTCGGCGCGCTGCCCGCCGACGGCGGGCTGTCGATCCCGATCGTCTCGACGCGCCTGGGCCGCGAGGCCACCTTCGAGGAACTGACGACCGTCGAGCACTGGGTGCGGCACGTGCGCGAGCCCGTCCGCTTCCACGACGCCGTGGAGCGGGCCCGCGAGGCGGGGGCGGACGTCTTCGTCGAGGTCGGTCCGGGCTCGACACTCGCCGGCCTCGTCAAGGACGCCTTCGCCGGCCAGGGCGTCGACGACGCGGTGGTCCTCTCCACGTCCCGCAAGGGCCGGGGGCCGGCCGACGCGCTGACCGGCGCCCTCGCCGGGCTCCACGTGCGGGGCGTGCCGGTGGACTGGGCGGCCCTGTTCGGGCCGCGCCCGCCGGTCGACCTCCCGACGTACGCGTTCCAGCGGCAGCGGTACTGGATGGACTTCCTTGCCGGACAGCGCTCCGCGGACGTCACCTCGGCCGGCCTGTCGGCCCCCGGCCACCCCCTCCTGAGCGCCGTGGTGGAGCACCCCGGCACCGACGAGGTGGTCTTCACCGACCTGTGGTCCCTGCGGACGCACGACTGGATCGCCGACCACACCGTGTTCGGCGCGGTCGTCGTCCCGGCCACCGCCTACCTGGACCTGGCGCTGTCGGCGGGCGAGCACGTCGGGTGCGGCACGGTCGAGGAACTGACCCTGGCGGTCCCCCTGATCCTGCCCGACACCGGCGACGTGCGCGTACGGGTCGTCGTCGGAGCGGCGGACGAGACCGGCCGCCGCTCCCTGGAGGTGTACGCACGTCCCGGCGAGGACGGCCCGGCCGAGGGCGGCTGGACCCGCCACGCGGCGGGAACCCTGTCACCCGACACGCCGGCCGCCGGAACCGAGGAGGGACCCGCGCTCGCCGCGTGGCCCCCGGCCGGGGCGGAGCGGATCGGCATCGACGACCTCTACGACTCCTTCGCCGACGCCGGCTTCGACTACGGCCCGGCGTTCCGCGGGCTGCGCGAGGTCTGGCGCCGCGGCGACGACCTGTTCGCCCTCGCCGCCCTGCCCGAGAGCGCCGAGGCGGCCGGCGCCGGGTTCGCCCTGCACCCGGCGCTGATGGACACCGTCCTGCACGCGGCCGTGGCCGGCGGGGCCGTCCCGGTGACCGGCGGGCAGGGCTGGATGCCTTTCGCGTGGTCCGGCGTCCACGCGCCCGCCGCGAGCGGCACGACCGTCCGCGTCCGGCTCCACGCCGCGACCGAGGGCGTCGTGTCCCTGACGCTCGCCGACGAGCGCGGCCGCCGCGTCGCGCACGTCGAGGCGCTGACGTTCCGCCCCGCCAGCGCCGAGCAGGTGCACGCGGCGCACGGTGGACAGCAGCGGTCGCTGTACGAACCGCAGTGGCGGCCGGCCCGGCAGGGCGAGGGCGAGACCCGGCGCGGGACGTGGGACGTACTCGGCGCGAAGGACGGACAGGCCGCCCGCCTCGCCGCGGCCGGCGACGGACACGTCCGCCTGCACGAGTCCCTCGACGAGGTCCTCACGGGACAGGCGCCCCGGCACCTCGTCCTGTGCCTGGACGACATCGTCACCGACGCCCCCGACCCGCTCACCGGCGCCCCCGACCCGCTCACCGGCCCCGATGCGCTCACGGCGGCAGCGGAGGCCGACAAGCACGTCCTCGCCCTCCTCCAGTGCTTCCTCGCCGAGGAACCGCTCGCCGACTCCACCCTGGTCGTCCTCACCCGCCTGGCCCAGGACGCCGGCACGGGGGAGAGCGTCGAGAGCCTGCCCGGCGCGTCCGTGTGGGGCCTGGTCCGCTCCGCCCAGACCGAGCACCCCGGCAGGTTCCGGCTGCTGGACATCGACGACGAGGAGACCTCCCGGGCCCGCCTCGCGGACGCCCTCGCCCTCCCCGAGGACCAGCTCGCCCTGCGCGACGGCGCGCCCCTCGTCCCGCGCCTCGCGCAGGCCGCGCCCGCGGACCACCGCATCGAGCCGCCGGCCGACGGCGCCCACCGCCTCGGCATCCCGAACAAGGGAACCCTGGAGAACCTGACCTGGGTGCCCTGCCCCGAGGTGGACGAGCCCCTGACCGGCGGGCAGGTCCGCATCGCCGTGCACGCCGCCGGGCTCAACTTCCGCGACGTCACCATCGCCCTCGGCCTGATCGACCGGACGGCCATCGACGCCGGGCTCGGCAGCGAGGGCGCCGGAGTCGTCCTCGAAGTCGCCGACGACGTGACCGGCTTCGCGCCGGGCGACCGGGTGACCGGCATCTTCTCCGGCGCCTTCGGCCCCGTGGCCGTCGCCGACCACCGCATGCTCGTACCCGTCCCCGACGGCTGGAGCTACGCCGAGGCCGCGTCCATGCCGTGCACCTTCCTCACCGCCTACTACGCGCTCTTCCGCGCCACCGAACTGAAGAAGGGACAGCGGATCCTCGTCCACGCCGCGGCCGGCGGCGTCGGCATGGCAGCCGTCCAGCTCGCCCGGCACGTCGGCGCCGAGGTCTACGCCACCGCCAGCCCGGCCAAGTGGCCCGCCCTGCGCGCCCTGGGCATCGACGACGCGCACCTGGCGTCCTCGCGCGACCTGGAGTTCGCCGGGAAGTTCCTGGAGTCCACCGGCGGGCGCGGCGTGGACGTCGTCCTCAACTCCCTCGCGCACGAGTTCGTCGACGCCTCCCTGACCCTGCTGCCCGGCGGCGGCACGTTCCTGGAGATGGGCAAGACCGACATCCGCGACCCCCAGCGGGTGGCGGCCGGCCACCCCGGCGTCGCGTACCGGGCCTTCGACCTCTACGCGTCCGGCCCGGACACGATCCACGCCATGTTCCAGGAGGTCATGGCCCTGTTCGCCGACGGACGGGTGCGGCTGAGCCCGATCGCCGTCCGGCACATCCGCGACGCGCGCGCCACGTTCCGCGAGATGAGCCAGGGCCGGCACGTCGGCAAGCTCGTCCTGGAGATCGGCGACACCCTCGGCGGCGGCACGGTGCTGGTCACCGGCGGAACCGGCGGCGTCGGCTCGGTCGTGGCGCGGCACCTCGTCGCCGAACGCGGCGTACGCAGCCTCGTCCTGGCCGGCCGCCGGGGCGCGGCGGCCGACGGCGTCACCGAACTGGTCGCGGACCTGGAGGGCGCGGGCGCCACCGTCCGCGTCGCGGCCTGCGACGTCGCGGACCCGGCCGCCGTGGCCGCCCTGCTCGCCGACATGCCGCCCCGCCACCCGCTGACGGCCGTCGTCCACGCGGCCGGCACCCTGGCCGACGGCACCGTGGAGTCGCTGACCGCCGAGAGCCTCGACCACGTCCTGGCCGCCAAGGCCCGCGGCGCGCTCAACCTGCACGAACTGACCCGGGACCGCCCCCTGTCGGCGTTCGTCCAGTTCTCCGCCCTCGCCGGCACCCTCGGCACCGCCGGACAGGCCAACTACGCCGCCGCCAACGCCTTCCTGGACGGCCTGGCGGCGCGACGCAGGGCGTCCGGCCTGCCCGGCACCTCGCTGTGCTGGGGCTGGTGGGAACAGAGCAGCGGCATGACCGGGGACCTGGACCAGGCCGACCTCTCCCGGCTGCGGCGGATGGGCATCGCCCCGATGCCGACCCCCGAGGCACTGGCCCTGTTCGACGCGGCGTGCGCCCTCGACAAGCCGGTCCTCGTGCCGGCCCGGGTGGACGTCGCCGCGCTGCGCGGCAGGACCGGCGACGACGTGCCGCCGCTGCTGCGCGACCTCACCGAAGGCGGCCGCCCGCGCCGCGACCGGACGAACACCGGCGGGGACGCCGGCTCCCGGGGCCTGGCCGACCGGCTGGCCGCCCTGCCCGCCGACGAGGCCCAGGCCGCCGTCCTCGACTGGGTCCGCGACCAGGTCGCCGTCGTGCTCGGACACCCCTCCGGCGCGGTCGTCAACGTCGACCAGGCCTTCACCCAGCTCGGGTTCGACTCGCTGACCTCCGTCGAACTGTGCAACCGCCTGGCCTCCTCGACCGGCCTGCGCCTGCCGACCACCCTCGTCTTCAGCTACCCGACCCCCCGCGAACTGAGCGAGCACCTGTGGGAGCTGCTGCGCCCGGCCCCGGCCACCGGCACGGACGCGGACGGGAACGGGAACGGGGACGGCGACGAGGACGCGCGGATCCGGGAAGCGCTGCGGAACGTGTCGGTCGACAGCCTGCGCGCCGCCGGTCTCCTGGACCTGGTCCTGGCCTGCGCGGACACCCCGCACCCGGCGGACGACGGCACGCGCGCGGCGTACCCGGACGCGGACATGGACGCGGACGCGGGCGTGGACGAACTGACCGACCTGGATCTGGAAGCACTGGTCGACCTGGCCTTGGACGAGAAGAGGTAAGAGACATGACCAACTCCGCGGATCGCACAGCGGACGGCGCGGACCGGGTCCAGCGGGCGCTCCGCACACTGCTGGAGGAGCGCGACCGCCTCCGGCAGGAGAACGAGGCCATGAAGGCCGGCCGCGGCGAGCCCATCGCCGTGGTCGCCATGGCGTGCCGCTACCCGGGCGGCGTGTCCTCGCCCGAGGACCTGTGGGGCGTGGTGCGCGGCGGCCTGGACGTCGTGGACGACTTCCCGAAGGACCGCGGCTGGCGCGACGTGTACGACCCCGATCCCGACGCCGCCGGCCACTCGCACACCCGCCAGGGCGGGTTCCTGAGCGACGTGGCGGGCTTCGACGCCGAGTTCTTCGGCATCAGCCCCCGCGAGGCGCTGGCGGTCGACCCGCACCACCGCCTGCTGCTTGAGACGTCCTGGGAGGTCTTCGAACGGGCCGGCATCGTCCCCGCCGAGGTGCGCGGCTCCGACGTCGGCGTCTTCTCCGGCGTCAGCTCCTCCGAGTACGGCTGGCGCTTCCTGGACAACAGCCCCGAGGAGCTGGAGGGCTACCTGCTGTACGGGAGCGCGCTCAGCGTCGCCTCCGGCCGGGTCGCCTACCAACTGGGCCTGACGGGGCCCGCGGTGTCCGTGGACACGGCGTGCTCGTCGTCCCTGGTGGCCCTGCACATGGCAGTGCAGTCCCTGCGCTCGGGGGAGTGCTCCCTCGCGCTGGCGGGCGGCGCGTCGGTCATCTCGACGCCCGCGATGTTCGTGGAGTTCTCCCGGCTGGGCGCCCTGTCGGCGGGCGGCCGCTGCAAGGCCTTCGCCGACGGCGCCGACGGCACCGGCTGGGCCGAGGGCGTGGGCGTCCTGCTGCTGGAGCGGCTGTCCGACGCCCGCCGCAACGGGCACCCGGTGCTGGCCGTGGTGCGCGGCAGCGCCGTCAACCAGGACGGGGCCAGCAACGGCCTGACCGCCCCCAACGGCCGCGCCCAGGAGAAGGTGATCCGCAAGGCACTGGCCAACGCCGGCGTCGCACCCTCCGAGGTCGACCTGGTCGAGGCCCACGGCACCGGAACCGTCCTCGGCGATCCCATCGAGGCGGGCGCGGTGCTCGCCGCCTACGGGCAGGGCCGGGCCGAGGACCGGCCGCTGTGGCTGGGGTCCCTGAAGTCGAACCTCGGGCACGCCATGGCCGCCGCCGGTGTCGGCGGCGTCATCAAGACCGTGATGGCCCTGCGCCACGGCTACCTCCCCAAGACCCTGCACGTGGACGCGCCCACCTCGCACGTCGACTGGTCCTCCGGTGACGTCGAACTGCTCGTCGAGGGCCGCGAGTGGACCCGCGCCGACGCTCCCCGGCGGGCCGGTGTGTCCTCCTTCGGCGTCAGCGGCACCAACGCGCACGTCGTCCTGGAGGAGGGACCGCCCGAGGAGCGGGCGGAGGGGGAGCGGACGGACCAGGAGCGTGCGGACGCGGACGGCCCCGGATCGGGCGTCGTCGGCGGACTCGTGCCGTGGGTGGTGTCGGGCCGCAGCGCGGCGGCCCTGCGCGCACAGGCGGGCAGGCTCCGCGACCTCGCCGCCGCCGGCACCGACCTGGACCTCGCCGGCGCCGGCTGGTCCCTGGTGTCCGGCCGGACGGCGTTCGAACACCGCGCGGTGGTGCTCGGCCGCGACCAGGACGAACTGCTGAACGGCCTGACCGCGCTCGGTGACGGCGCGGAGTCCACCGCCGTGGTGAGCGGCGTCGCCGCCGCCGCGACGGGCCCGGTCGCCTTCGTGTTCCCCGGCCAGGGCTCGCAGTGGGTGGGCATGGGCCGGCAGCTGTACGACGCCTTCCCGGTCTTCGCCGAGTCCCTCGACGCGTGCGCCGGCGCCCTCGCCGAATGGGTCGACTGGTCGCTGCTCGACGTGGTGCGCGGCACGCAGGGGGCACCGGACCTGGACCGGGTGGACGTGGTCCAGCCCGCGCTGTTCT
This sequence comes from Streptomyces sp. BK79, assembly GCF_044142145.1. Lineage (NCBI taxonomy): Bacteria > Bacillati > Actinomycetota > Actinomycetes > Kitasatosporales > Streptomycetaceae > Streptomyces > Streptomyces sp. BK79. The sequence goes on along the minus strand of NZ_JBHVOC010000039.1, from coordinate 9,182 downwards.
CCGTGATGGTGTCCATGGCCGCCCTGTGGCGGTCCTGGGGCGTGGAGCCGGCCGCGGTGGTCGGCCACAGCCAGGGCGAGATCGCCGCCGCGTACGTGAGCGGCGCGCTGTCCCTGCGGGACGCCACCCGGGTCGTCGCGCTGCGCAGCAAGGCCCTCGTGGACCTGAACGGCCACGGCGGCATGGCCTCGGTCGCCGAGTCCGCCGACGTCGTGGAGCAGCGCCTCGCCCCGTGGGAGGGGAGGATCAGCGTCGCCGTCGTCAACGGCCCCCGCTCCGTGGTGGTCTCCGGCGAACCGGACGCGCTCGACGAGTTCGTCGAGAAGATGAAGGCCGACGGCGCCCAGGCCCGCCGGATATCCGTCGACTACGCCTCCCACTCCCACCACGTGACCCGGGTCCGCGACCAGGTGACCGCCGCGCTGTCCGGCGTGCGCCCCACCACCTCGAAGCTGCCCTTCTACTCGACCCTGTACGGCGAGAAGACCGACACCGCGCGGCTGGACGCCGGCTACTGGTACGACAACCTGCGCGAGAAGGTCGTCTTCGAGACGTCCGTGCGGCGGCTGGCCGAGGACGGCTTCCGGGTGTTCGTGGAGATGAGCCCGCACCCCGTGCTGACCGTCCCGGTGCAGGAGACCGTCGAGGACGTGGCCGACACGCTGGTCCTGTCGTCGACGCGACGGGACCGCGACGAGGTGGAGACCGTTCTCGGCTCGCTGGCCCAGCTCCACGTCCACGGCGGGTCCGTCGACTGGTCCGCCCTGTTCACCACCCGCCGGCGGGTGGACCTGCCGACGTACGCGTTCCAGCGGCGGCGGTACTGGCTGAACCCGGACCCCGCGCACACCGCGCCCACCGCGCAGCTGTCCGCGACGGAGCAGCCCCCCGCCGCCGACGACGACACGCTCGTCCCGCTGGCGGACCGGATCGCCGGTCTGGGCGACGACGACGCGCGCGCCCTCGTCCTCGACCACGTCCTGGAGCGGGTCGCCGTCGTCCTCGGGCACTCCGCCGACCAGGTCGTCGACCCCGACGAGGAGGTCCTGAAGATCGGCTTCGACTCGATGCTCTCGGCGGAGCTGAGCAAGCGCCTCACCGCCTCCACCGGCCTCAAGCTGCGGGCGAACATGGTGCTGCGGCACCCGACCCCCCGCCTGATCGCCGAGCACGTCACCACCTCGCTGGCGGGCCGCGGCACCCGCTGAACGACCGCGCCACACGGTGGACCCCGAGCCCCGGGGCGCCGGACCGCCGGCGGGACCGTCCCGCCGGCGGTCCGGCGCGACTGTCCCGCCGGCGGGACACCGCGAGGCCCGCGGCGGTCTGTCCCGCCGGGCACCGAGTTGTCTTGTACGGCTGCGACACCCCCCCGGAAGATGGGGGCGATCTGTGAATTCTTCCGTTACCCGGGCCTGTCTGCTGAGGGGTTGATCTGTGTGCCTTCGTTCGGTGCGTCGTCTGCGCATGAAGGGATGTGGCGGGCGCAGCACATGGCTCCCGACACGCCGAATCACGCGCTGACCATGTGGGATGTGGACGGGGAGCTGGACGCGGCCGTCATGGAGTCCGCGTTCCGGCACGTCATGGGCGAGGCGGAAGTGCTCCGCGTCAACTTCGCCGAGCACGACGGCGAACTGCGGCTCGTACCCCGGGAACTGGGGGACTGGCGGCCCTTCCACCTCGACCTCAGCGCCGAGGCCGACCCCGAGCAGGCGGCCCGCGACGCGCTCGCCGACCTGGTCCGCGAACCGTTCGACCTGGGACAGGACCTGCTGTTCCGGCTGGGCGTGGTCCGGCTCGCCGCCGACCGCTCCCTCCTGGTCATCGCCTACCACCACCTCATATCCGACGGGTTCGGCGCGGGCGGCCTGCTCTCCCGGCGCCTCGCCGAGGTCTACACGGCCCTGGTGCGCGGCGAGCCGGTTCCCGAGCTGCCCCACCCGTGGGACGTCGAGTCCTTCGCGGCCGAGGCCGTCGAGTACCGGGGCTCGCAGCGGTTCACCGAGGACACGGCCTTCTGGCGCGACTACCTCAAGGACGCCCCGGCGCCCGCGCAGGTCCCCCGCGTCGCCCTGTCCGACGAGCGGCGCTCCGCGCTGTCCGAACCCCTCAGCAGCGCCGACCGCTGGTCGGAGGTGGCCGAGACCATCGGCATGGTCAGCCGCACCCTGACCGTCCCGCGGGCCGAGGCCGACACGTGGACCGAGACCGCGAAGTCCATGGGCCTGTGGATGTCGCAGCTGCTCACCGCGTCCGCCGCGGTCTACTTCCGGCACCGCTGCGACCGCCCCGAGTTCCTCCTGTCGCTCGCCGTCGGCAACCGCGTCGGCGTGGCCAGCAGGACCCCCGGCCTGGCCGTCAACGTGGTGCCGGTACGCGTCGCCGTCCCCCTCGGCGCGACCTTCACCGACATCGCCGACACCCTCGTCGACGAGACGTACGAGATCTTCGACCACGCCGCCTGCCACTACTCGGACATCCAGCGCGCCGCCGGCACCGTCCTGAGCGGCCGCGGCAGCTTCGGTACCGTCATCAACGTCGTCGAGTTCGTGGAGCCGCTCCGCTTCGGCGACAGCCCGGCCCGCTACTCCGGCGCGACGACCGGCACCTTCGAGGAACTGTCGATCGGCGTCTACACCGACGGCAGCGCCGACAGCGACCTCTACATCCGCCTCGACGCCCCCGCCAACCTCTACCACCGCGCCGAACTGCGCTTCATCGGCGAGGAGCTGATCGCGCACATCCGCGCCACGGTCACCGCCGGCGCCCAGCCGGCCGGCGCCCTGGACGTGGTCGCCGGCGCCGAACGGCACCAGGTGCTCCGGGCGCCCAACGAAACCCAGGCGCCGCTGCCCGAGGCGACGGTCGCGGACCTGTTCGCCCGGCAGACGGAGCGGGACCCCGGCGCCGTCGCCCTGGTCCACGGCGACACGGCCCTCACCTACCGGGACCTGGACGAGCGGTCGGACCGCCTCGCCGGGGAACTGCGCAGGCGGGGCGTCGGCCCCGAGACGGTCGTGGCGGTGGCGATGCCCCGCTCGGCCGGCCTGGTCACCGCCCTGCTGGCCGTCGCGAAGGCCGGCGGAGCCTACCTGCCCGTCGACCCGGCGTCCCCGGCCGAGCGGATCCGCTCCCAGGCCGGCACCGCCACGGCACGCCTCCTGCTCACCGACACGGCGACCGCCGGCACCCTCCCCGCCGGTCTCGACGTACCCGCCCTCGTGTGCGACGACCTCCGCCCGGACACCGCCGACGGCGGCACCTTTGAGGCCCCGGCTCCCTCGCCCGCCCACCCGGACAACCTGCTGGCCGTGCTCCACGGCTCCGGATCGACCGACGCGGACACGGCGGTCGCGCTGACCCACCGGAACATGCTCCGCTTCGTCCTGGACCGGCACTGGAAGGACGGCGGCCGCGGCACCGTGCTGTGGCACGCGCCGCACACCTCCGACGCCCTCGCCCTCGAAGTGTGGGCGCCGCTGCTCAACGGCGGCCGCGTCGTCGTCGCCCCCGAGGGGCAGCTCGACACCGACACGCTGACCGAGGCGCACGCCGCGCACGGCATCACCACCGTGTGGCTGCCCGCCGGCCTCTTCTCCCAGATCGCGGCGGGACACCCCGAGCGCCTCGCCGGGCTGCGCGAGGTGTGGACCGGCGGCGACCGCGTGTCCGCCGCGGCACTGCGCCGGGTCCGCGAGGCATGCCCCGGGCTGACCATCGTCCACGGCCACGGCCCGACCGAGACGGCCGTGTTCGCCGCCCGCCACCGCCTGCCCGCCGGCGAACCGGTGCGCCACGCCGACGCGGTCGGCCGCCCGATGGACAACACCGCCCTCTACGTCCTGGGACCGGGACTGGCGCCGGTCCCCGCCGGCGTGACCGGCGAGCTGTACGTGGCCGGACCCGGCCTGGCCCGCGGCTACGCCGGACGCCCCGGACGCACCGCCGAGCGCTTCGTGCCCTGCCCGTTCGGTCCGCCCGGCGCGCTCATGTACCGGACCGGGGACCGGGTGCGCTGGGGCACCGACGGCCGCCTCGACTACGTGGCCCGCGCCGACGCCCAGGCCGACGTGCGCGGCGTGCGGGTCGAGCTGGCCGAGGTCGAGGAGGTGCTGTCCGAGTACAGCGGCCTCGCCCGGTCCGTCGTGGTCGTCCGGGAGGACGCCACCGGCCAGCAGCGCCTGGTCGCCTACGTGGTCCCGGCGGCCGGCCGGACCGTCACCGCCGACGAACTGCGCCGCTTCGCCGCGGGATGGCTGCCGGAGTCCATGGTGCCGTCCCTGTTCACGGTGCTGGAGCGCCTGCCGGAGACGGCCGGGGGCAGGGTCGACCGGGCGGCGCTGCCCGAGCCCCGGTTCGACGACGGGACGTACCGCGCCCCGCGCAACGACACCGAGCGTGCCCTGGCCAAGGCCTTCGCCGAGGTGCTCGAACTCGACCGGGTGGGCATCGACGACGACTTCTTCGACCTCGGCGGCAACTCGCTGCGGGCGATCCGGCTGGTCGGCCTGATCCGGGCCGAGCTGGACCAGGAGGTCTCCATCCGCAGGCTGTTCGCGGCGCGCACCGTCACCGGCCTGTCCGACATGTGGCGCGACCTCGCCCAGTCCCGCAAGCCGGCCCTGCGCAGGAGGACGAAGGCGGGCGCGGTCCTCTGATCGCCGTCCGCACCGGAACCCCGAGGCACCGGCGGCGCGGGCCGCCACCGGTGCCGGGGGGACCGGTGCCGGGAGATCCCGGCCGGTCGCCCGCCGGCCTGCCCGGCCGCCCCGCCCGGGCGGCCCGTCACTGGTACGGGATGTCGACGCCCGCCGCGCGCAGGTTCGCCTCGAGCAGCTCGGTCAGCCGGGCAGCCGCCGGCGCCCGGTCCTCCCGGTGGTGGTTGATCAGCCCGTAGCGGGTGGCGGCGTCGGGCCTGGCCCGGAACTCGGCCGGCATCGTCAGCAGTTCGCGGTCGGCCAGCAGTTCGGCCGCCAGGTCGGCCGCCAGCCCGTCGAGCCGCGGATCGTCCGGGTCCCAGGACTCGACGTCCTGGCAGAGCTTCATCAGCTCGATGTACCGAGGATGGGCGAGCTGGCGTTCGAGCTGGACCACGAGGCTGTCGAAGATCTCCGGGACCAGGGCCCGGGCCAGGACCAGGGCTTCCTGCTGCAGGGCCACGTAGTCGGCGCTGAAGCCGAGTTCGGCGAGCCGGTCCAGGGCGGTGCAGGCGCGCTCGGGCAGCAGGAGCCGGTCGCCGGCGGCGAGCCGGTGCAGCGCCGCCCGCCGCGCGATCAGCTCCTCGATCCGGTCGTTGAGCCGCCGCTCGACGTCCTCCAGGGCGGAGGCGAACCGCTCGGGACCGGCGTCGAGCAGATCCCTGACCTCGGCCAGCGGCACCCCCGCGCCGGCGAGCGTGCGGACCTGGACCAGCCGCAGCATGTCGGACGATCCGTACCGGCGGTAACCGGAGCTGTCGCGGTCCGGTTCGTCCACCAGCCCGAGCCGGTGGTAGTGCCGCACGGCCTTCACCGTGACACCGGCGAACGCCGCCGCCTGACCGATCGTCAGTCCGTACACCATCCGCTCAGCGGGCCCCTCGGTCGTGCGTGGCGGCGATCTCGCGCACCGCCTCGGCGACGGCCCGGAAGTCCTTGCGCAGAATGCGGGAGTGGTTGCTCGCGACCTTCGCGCTGACCCGCAGGTGCGGGTTCCGGGCGAGCACCGGGTCGAGCGAGGCCCGCATCCGCTCCATCTCCTCCCGGCCCCCGCCGAGGTTGCCGTCCGTGGCCAGCACGTACCGTACCGGGTAGGTCGCGCGGTCGAGGACCGGCCCGAGGGCGGCGCAGATCTCGTTGATCTCGATGTTGATCTCGGCATGCTGGTCGGCGCTCATCCGCGCGGACAGGCCGAACGGCCGCAGCAGCGGCAGCAACGGCCGCATCCGGCCGAACAGGCGCCGGATCCGCGCGCGGGCCTCCTCGCCGGTGATGCCGTACGGAACGGCGCCGTCCACGGACACCACCCCCAGGACGCGGTCCGGGTTCCGGTCCGCCCAGTGGACGGCCAGCGACGCGCCGTAGGACCACCCGACGAGCAGCGGACGGTCCACACCGGTCGCCCCGAGAACGGCGTCGAGGTCGCGCAGACACGCTTCGAAGGAGTAGTCCGCCGACCGCCTGGACCGGCCGCGGGCCCGCTCGTCGTACGTGATGTGCCGCCAGTCGGCGCCGAGTTCGGAGATCACGGGCCGCCAGGGCCGGTGGCCGCAGTACGAGCCGTTCAGGTAGACGACGGGAACGCCGGGGCCGCGCGTGTCGGTGAGGGACAGGGCCGTGTCGTCGACGGGGAGCATGCCGGTCCGGGACGATGCGGTGGAAGTGGTCATGTACGTCAGCGTCCACCCTGACCCAGGGTCAGGGTCAACCGGCGACATCCGGCCAGGGCCCCCGGGCCCGGCCGCCGCCCCGCGCGCTCAGGAGGCGGCGGTACCGGCGAGCCACCCTTCGGTGACGACCGCGGCTATCCGGTGGAGGTGGTCGGCGAGGTAGAAGTGGCCGCCGGAGAACACCTTCAGGGCGAAGTCACCACGGGTGTGCTCCCGCCAGGTCCGGGCCTCCCGCACCGTCACCATCGGGTCGCGGTCCCCGATCAGGGCGGTGATCGAGGTGGCGAGCGGCTCTCCCGCGCGCCAGCTGTACGAGGCGAGGGCCCGGTAGTCGGCCCGCAGCGCCGGCAGCACCAGCTCCAGCAGGTCGGGGTTGTCGAGCATGGCCTGGTCGGTACCGCCCAGCCGGCGCACCTCGGCCAGCACGTCGGCGTCGTCGTAGCGGCCGTAATGGGCGCTCTTCCCGACGTCCGGAGCGCCCCGGCCGGACAGGAACAGCCGCTCGGGGGCCGGCAGGCCGGCCGTGCGCAGCCGCCGGGCCGTCTCGAAGGCGACGAGCGCCCCCATGCTGTGCCCGAACAGGGCGTACGGCCGTCCGGGTTCCGCGGCCAGCTCACGGGCCAGCTCCTCGGCCACCGCCCCGACGAGCCGGTCCAGGGACGTGAACGGCGCCTCGTCGTACCGGTCCTGGCGCCCCGGGTACTGCACCGCCACCACGTCGAAGTCCGCCGGCAGGGCGCGCGCGAGCTGCGTGTACGCCGTCGCGGAGCCCCCCGCGTGCGGGAAGCACACGAGCCGCGGCCCGTTTCCCGCGGTCGTGGTGAAGCGCCGGAACCACTCGCTGTTCACGTTGGTGTGTCCCTTCGTCCGTGCCGGCCGACCGGCCCGGCACTGCGCGGAAGGCCCGCCGGTGCCCACGGGGGTGGGGGCGCCGACGGGCGACCGGATGCCCCGCGAGGGCTCATGCCCGTCCACACCGGAGCTCACGACCCGAGCGTCGCGCCCCGCCCTCGACGGCTGCTCGCGGACCGCTGGAGAGCCGCCCGGCCGGCGTCATCCCGCGCTCCATCCGGCTTCGAGCGACGTGACAGAGGCTTCTCGGTGGTTCATGACGACGGCCGGAAGGGGACCTCATGACCGCCCTGGACGACAAGCCGGTCGGGCGGCGCCGCGGCACGGTCGCCGAACTCGAGGCCGTACGGGACGCCGTGCGGGAGGGGCCCGGGGAGAAGGCCACCGCGGCCCAGCACGCCAAGGGCAAGCTCACCGCCCGCGAACGGCTCGCACTCCTCTTCGACGACGGCCGCTTCACCGAGGTCGAAGGGCTGCGCCGGCACCGGGCGACCGGCTTCGGCCTGGAGGACCGGCGCCCCTACACCGACGGTGTGGTCACCGGCTGGGGCCGGGTCTGGGGACGCACCGTCTTCGCGTACGCCCACGACTTCCGGATCTTCGGAGGCTCCCTCGGCGAGGCGCACGCCGAGAAGATCCACAAGATCATGGACATGGCCGCCGCCGCCGGCGCCCCCATCGTGGGCCTGTGCGACGGCGCCGGGGCCCGCATCCAGGAAGGCGTGACCGCGCTCGCCGGCTACGGCGGGATCTTCCAGCGCAACGTCCGCAACTCCGGCGTCGTCCCGCAGATCAGCGTCATGATGGGCCCCTGCGCGGGCGGGGCGGCCTACTCCCCGGCGCTCACCGACTTCGTGTTCATGGTGCGCGGCACCTCGCAGATGTTCATCACGGGTCCGGAGGTGGTCAAGGCCGTCACCGGAGAACGGATCAGCCAGGACGCACTGGGCGGCGCCGACGCCCACGCCACCCGCTCCGGAGTCGCCCACTTCGCCTACGACGACGAGGAGAGCTGCCTCGCCGACGTCCGCCACCTGCTGTCCTACCTGCCCGCCAACAACCGCGAGCTGCCGCCGGCCCAGCCCTGCGCCGACCGGCCCGACCGGCTCACCCCGGCCCTGTACGACCTGGTGCCGTCCGAGCCCCGGCACGCCTACGACATGCGCGGGGTCATCGAGGAGTTCGTCGACGCCGGCGACTACTTCGAGGTCCACGAGGCCTGGGCGCCCAACATGGTGTGCGCCCTGGCCCGCCTGGACGGCCACACCGTCGGCATCGTCGCCAACCAGCCCGCCTCCCTCGCCGGGGTCCTCGACATCAAGGGCAGCGAGAAAGCGGCCCGCTTCGTGCAGATGTGCGACTCCTTCAACATCCCGCTCGTGACCCTGGTGGACGTGCCCGGGTTCCTGCCCGGCGTCGACCAGGAACACGGCGGCATCATCCGGCACGGCGCGAAACTCCTCTACGCGTACTGCAACGCCACCGTCCCCCGCATCCAGCTGATCCTGCGCAAGGCCTACGGGGGCGCCTACATCGTCATGGACTCCCGCTCCATCGGCTCCGACCTGTCGCTCGCCTGGCCCGGCAACGAGATCGCGGTGATGGGTGCGGAGGGCGCCGCGGGCGTCGTCTTCCGGCGCGAGATCGCCGCCGCCGACGACCCCGAGGCCGCCCGCGAGCAGTACATCAAGGAGTACCGGGACCGGCTCATGCACCCGTACTACGCCGCCGAACGCGGCCTGGTGGACGACGTCATCGACCCCGCCGAGACCCGGATCCGACTGATCGACGCGCTCGCCGTGCTGCGCACCAAGCACGTGGCGCACCCCTCACGAAAGCACGGCAACCAGCCCCAGTGACGCGCCTGGCCCGCGCCCGCGGGCCAGCAACGACAGGAGTCGACACACTCATGTCCGTGGAAACCACCGCCCCCGCCATCGTGGGGGCGGTCGACAAAGAA
>NZ_JBHVOC010000038.1:0-57662 GCF_044142145.1 Streptomyces sp. BK79 | reverse complement strand
TTATCAGAAGTTCTGAGCCGGTCTGACCGGCTGTTCATTTCCGATTCATCGGGAGTGCGCTTCGTCGAATTCGATGATTCGGGAGGAAGCGGATAGGTACTCACTGTCGCCCTGCGGGGTGACCCCGTCTCCAGGCAACTGTTCGAATCTACCTCCCCGCTAGCTCCGTGTCAACGGCTCTTGCGGGAACGGAGAGGACACTAGCAGCTCGCCAGGGGTGGATGCACATCAGGCGGCCGTCGGCACGGTGGCGCTGCGCTCGTAGGCATCGACGTCACCCGTGTCGCCGGCGCGCGCGGCCCGCCCGCCCAGGACGTAGACGTAGGCGAGGAAGGCCAGCTCGGCGACGACTCCGATGGTGATGCGGGCCCAGGTGGGCAGGCCGGAGGGGGTGACGAAGCCTTCGATCGCGCCGGAGACGAACAGGACCAGGGCGAGGCCGATCGCCATGCCGATGGCGGCGCGGCCTTCTTCGGCGAGGGCGACGCGCCGGGTGCGGGGGCCGGGGTCGATGAGGGTCCAGCCGAGACGCAGGCCGGTGCCGGCGGCCACGAAGACGGCGGTCAGTTCGAGCAGGCCGTGGGGCAGTACGAGGCCGAGGAAGGTGTCCAGGCGGCCGGCCGACGACATGAGGCCGAAGCCCACGCCAAGATTGAGCATGTTCTGGAACAGGATCCAGATGACCGGCAGGCCCAGGAAGACGCCCAGGATGAGGCAGAGCGCCGCGGCCCACGCGTTGTTCGTCCAGACCTGCGCGGCGAAGGACGCCGCGGGGTTACTCGAGTAGTAGGTCTCGTACTGGCCGCCGGGGCGGGTGAGCTCGCGCAGCTCGCTGGGGGCGGCGATGGTGGACTGCACCTCCGGGTGGGTGCCGATCCACCAGCCGAGGAGCGCCGCGACGGCGGTCGACAGGAGTGCCGTGGGCACCCACCAGTGGCGGGCGCGGTAGACGGCGGCCGGGAAGCCGTAGGTCAGGAAGCGGGTGACGTCGCGCCAGGAGGCTCGGCGGGTGCCGGTCACGGCGCTGCGCGCGCGGGCCACCAGTTGGCTGAGCCGTCCGGTCAGCTGGGGATCGGGGGCGCTGGACTGGATCAGGGAGAGGTGGGTGGCCGTGCGCTGGTAGAGGGCGACGAGTTCGTCGGTCTCGGCGCCGGTCAGCCGGCGCCGTCGCTGGAGCAGGGCGTCGAGGCGGTCCCACTCCGCGCGGTGGGCGGAGACGAAGACGTCGAGGTCCATCGGTGTGCCTGCTCCTCGGCTATCGTCGGCGGCTCGTCGTGGATCAGCTTGTCGTACTGCGGCGCGGTGCGTCCTCAGCTTGGCAGACTGGCGGGGACGGGGGCAGTCAGCAGTCAGGGGAAGGGCGGCGGGCGTGAGTGAGCTGGTGACGGGCGAGGCGGTGGCGTTGGAGCTGCGCCCCGCGAGGCTGCCCAGCAGGGCGCTGGCCGTCCTGCTCGATCTGGCCGTGGCCGTGGCCGTCTATGTGGCGGTGACCGTGGTGCTGGTGGCGTCCACCGCCTCCCTGGACATGGCGGCGCAGACCGCGTTGTCGATCGCGGCCTTCGTCCTCGTGCTGGTGGGTGGTCCGATCGCCGTGGAGACGCTCAGCCACGGGCGGTCGCTCGGGAAGATGGCGTGCGGGCTGCGGGTGGTGCGGGACGACGGCGGGCCGATCCGGTTCCGGCACTCGTTGGTGCGGGGCCTGATCGGCGTGATCGAGATTCTGATGACGTTCGGCGTCGTGGCCTGTATCGCGTCACTGGTGTCGGCGCGTGGGCGACGGGTCGGTGACGTGTTCGCCGGAACCCTGGTGGTGCGGGAGCGGGTGCCGGCCTCGCGCGCTGGTTTCATGCCGCCGCCTCCGCCGTGGCTCGCGGGACGGTTCTCGGGGCTTGATCTGTCCGCGGTGCCCGACGACCTCTGGCTCGCCGTCCGTCAGTACCTGACGCGGATGGGGCAGCTCGATCCCCGGGTCGGCTGGGCCATGGGCGAACGGCTGGCCGCCGATGTGGCGGCTCGTACGGGTGCTCCGGCGCCACAGGGAGTTCCGCCGGCCGCCTACCTCGCGGCGGTGCTGCAGGAACGGCAGGCTCGGGAGGCCCGGCGGACCTTCGGGGCCCCGGCCGCGGGGGGTCCGCCTGCGGGGACTGTGGTGCCATGGGGGGCGCCGTCGGCGGAGACACCGGCGGCGCCTCCCATGGCGCCACCGGCAGCTCCCTCGTGGGAGGCGCGGCCCGAGGTCCCCCGGGACGCGTCGTCGGACGGCCGGTCCGGCACCGGGTTCGTTCCGCCGGCGTAGGCGGGCGGCCCCGGGGGGGCTGCCGTGCCGCCGCGGTTCGCTCGCGCGCCCCCTGTCGGCGTCGGTCACGGGAAGACGGACGGCGGGCTCTCCAGGTCCTCCAGTTCGATGCCGGGGGCCGCGAGGACGACGTCGCCGGTGATGTGGACGGTGTGCTGCTCGCCGGTGTCCAGGGCTGTGACCTGGTATTCGTCCACGGTCAGAGGGCCGTTGTCAGTGGCGTGTGCTTCTCTGTTCAGCAAGGCCCAGGACTGGTCCACGGTGCGGGGGGCGAGGACCGGGTCGGTGAGGGCGACGAGGCGTACGCGGGTGGCCGATCCGGAGGGGGTGAGGCGCAGGAGACGGGTGACGGCGACGAGGAAGGCCGGGGACGTGCCGGTGAAGGCGTGGGCGCGCGCATTGCCTTCGGTGGCGTGGACTCCGGTGGGGTCGGTACGGACCCAGGTGACGCCGTCGATGGCCGCGCCGCGGACCAGCCAGTTCACGGCGTGCAGTTCGAGGCGGATGGGGCGGCCGAGTTCGTCGAGGGCGAGGTCGACGGAGCCGTGGTGGTCTCCGGCGGGTGTGGTCAGCCGGGAGACGTAGCGCCAGCCGGAGGGGCCGGGGGCGCACTGGAAGTGTTCTTCGGCGAGGGGGGTGTGGTCATGCGGATCGTGGAGCGAATACCGGCCGCGGGGCATGAGGGTCCTGGGTCGTGACGGGCTGCTGGTCCGGCGCCGGTCGCTGAGGCACCGACGGGGCAGGCCCCCGGCACGGGGGTGCGGGGGCCTGCCTCGGGGAGCCGTTGCGGTCGGCGGGGACGTGTCGGTGCACGGGTGCGTCCCCGCCGGCCGCGAGTGGCTCAGTAGCGGTAGTGGTCCGCCTTGTACGGGCCCTCGACCTTGACGCCGATGTACTCGGCCTGCTCCGGGCGGAGCGTGGTGAGCTTGACGCCGAGGGCGTCGAGGTGGAGGCGGGCGACCTTCTCGTCCAGGTGCTTGGGCAGCACGTAGACGTCGGTCGGGTACGCGTCGGGCTTGGTGAACAGCTCGATCTGGGCCAGGGTCTGGTCCGCGAACGAGTTGGACATCACGAACGACGGGTGGCCGGTGGCGTTGCCCAGGTTCAGCAGGCGGCCCTCGGACAGGACGATGAGGACCTTGCCGTCGGGGAAGGTCCAGGTGTGGACCTGCGGCTTGACCTCGTCCTTGACGATGCCGGGGATCTTGGCGAGGCCGGCCATGTCGATCTCGTTGTCGAAGTGGCCGATGTTGCCGATGATCGCCTGGTGCTTCATCTTGGCCATGTCGGAGGCCATGATGATGTCCTTGTTGCCGGTCGTGGTAATGAAGATGTCGGCCTGGTCGACGACCTCGTCCAGCGTGGTGACCTGGTAGCCGTCCATCGCCGCCTGGAGCGCGCAGATCGGGTCGATCTCGGTGACGATCACGCGGGCGCCCTGGCCCCGGAGGGACTCCGCGCAGCCCTTGCCCACGTCGCCGTAACCGCAGACGACCGCGGTCTTGCCGCCGATCAGCACATCCGTGGCCCGGTTGATGCCGTCGATCAGGGAGTGGCGGCAGCCGTACTTGTTGTCGAACTTCGACTTCGTCACCGCGTCGTTCACGTTGATCGCCGGGAACAGCAGGGTGCCGTCGCGGTGCATCTCGTACAGGCGGTGGACGCCGGTCGTGGTCTCCTCGGTGACGCCGCGGATCTCCGACGCCAGCTGGGTCCACTTCTGGGAGCCGTCAGTGATGGTGCGGTTGAGGAGTTCGAGGATGACGCGGTGCTCGTCGTTCTCGGCGGTGTCGACGGACGGGACCTTGCCGTCCTTCTCGTACTCGACGCCCTTGTGGACGAGGAGGGTGGCGTCACCGCCGTCGTCCAGGATCATGTTCGGGCCGCCGGTGGGGGTGTTCGGCCAGGTCAGGGCCTGCTCCGTGCACCACCAGTACTCCTCCAGCGTCTCGCCCTTCCAGGCGAAGACGGGGACGCCCTGGGGGTTGTCGGGCGTGCCGTTCGGACCGACGGCGATGGCGGCCGCGGCGTGGTCCTGGGTGGAGAAGATGTTGCAGGAGGCCCAGCGGACCTCGGCGCCGAGGGCGACCAGGGTCTCGATGAGGACGGCGGTCTGCACGGTCATGTGCAGGGAGCCGGTGACGCGGGCGCCGGCGAGGGGCTGGGCCTCGGCGTATTCCCTGCGGATCGCCATGAGGCCGGGCATCTCGTGCTCGGCGAGGGTGATCTCCTTGCGGCCGAACTCGGCCAGGGAGAGGTCGGCGACCTTGAAGTCCTGTCGGTTGTCGACAGTCGTCATTGCGAGCTGCTCCTCGTGTTGGGTCGAGGGTGGGTACGGCTGACCTGCGCGGCGGCGGACACAGGAGTGCCCCGAAGAGGACACAGGCATGCCCGCGTGCGCGCAGCGCAGTCCGTCGGAGGCCCTCTCTCCCTCGGCCGGTCCGTGTCCGGACCGCCCGACCGCCATCAGCAGCGACGTCTGGCTCCGTCCCAAGCTACACCGGTGGTGCCCGGCCTCCCCAGTCCGCCTCCGCACACTTCCGGACGTTCACGAAGCGTGACCGGAGGGGTCACGGGAGGGGCCGGGGCCGTGAAGCCGACGGGGCCCGCCGAGTGGATCGGCGGGCCCCGGGGGCGTGGGAGTGGTGGGTGACGGCGGCGTCAGTGCGCGTCGGGCGGCGTGCTCGGACCGCCCGGGCTGGCCTCGCGGTCCGGGCCCTTGGCCGCCTCGGTCTCGCTGTAGATGTCCGGCTCCAGGTAGATGACGCGGGCGATCGGGACGGCCTCGCGGATGCGGGCCTCGGCGGCGTCGATGGCGGAGGCGATCTCGCCGGCCGTGCCGTCGTGGCGGACGGCGATCTTGGCGGCGACGAGCAGTTCCTCGGGGCCGAGGTGGAGCGTACGCATGTGGATGACGCCGGTGACGGTCTCGCCGGCGGCGATCGCGGCCTCGATCCGCTGCTCGGCCTCGGGGCCCGCGGCCTCGCCGAGCAGCAGGGACTTGGTCTCGGCGGCCAGGACGAGCGCGATGAGGATCAGCAGCACGCCGATGCACAGGGTGCCGATGCCGTCCCAGACGCCGTCGCCGGTGAGCAGGGCAAGGCCGACGCCGCCGAGGGCGAGGATCAGGCCGACGAGGGCACCGAGGTCCTCCAGGAGGACGACGGGCAGTTCGGGGGCCTTGGCGTGGCGGACGAACTCCCTCCAGGACTTCTTCCCGCGCAGGGCGTTGGACTCCTTGATGGCGGTCCGGAAGGAGAAGGTCTCGGCGATGATCGCGAAGACCAGGACGCCCACCGGCCAGTACCAGTGCTCGATCTCGTGCGGGTGCTTGATCTTCTCGTAGCCCTCGTAGAGGGCGAACATGCCGCCGACCGAGAAGAGCACGATGGAGACGAGGAAGGCGTAGATGTAGCGCTCGCGGCCGTAGCCGAAGGGGTGTTGGGGGGTCGCGGCGCGCTGGGCGCGCTTGCCGCCGAGGAGCAGGAGTCCCTGGTTGCCGGAGTCGGCGAGGGAGTGCACGGACTCGGCGAGCATCGACGACGATCCACTGAAGACGAACGCCACGAATTTCGCTACCGCGATCGAGAGGTTGGCGAGCAGTGCCGCCACGATCGCCTTGGTTCCGCCTGACGCGCTCATGTGTCGCGTTGTCCCTTCGCCTTCGTCTACGTCCGTACGCCGGTGGGGGCTCGGCCGGTCATCGGCTTCGCCCCTCCTCGACGGTGCGCCATTGTTGCAGCCCGCGCGGGCCCCGACGTGCCGGATGCCCCGTCGTGCGCCGGTCAGGCATGGGCCGGGCGTGGATCAGAGGCGCACGGTGGCCCGGAAGAGCGTGCCGGATCCGGACACTTCGGTCTTTTCGCCGGCCGGGACGAAGACGGAGCGGCCCGGGGTGAGGTCGTGCTCGCCGGTCCGTACGGCGCCCGCCGTGCAGAGCAGGATCTGCGGGGTGGGCAGGGTGAGGTCGTGGGCGGCGGTGCCCTCGGGCAGGACGTACCGGGAGAGGCGGAACTCGTCGATCGGCGTGTCGTAGACCTCTTCGCCGTCGGGGGACGCCTCCGGGCGCAGGACGCCGGGGTCGCCCGCCTCGAAGCGGACGACGCGCAGGAGTTCGGGGACGTCGACGTGCTTGGGGGTGAGGCCGCAGCGCAGGACGTTGTCGGAGTTGGCCATGATCTCGACACCGAGGCCGTCGAGGTAGGCGTGCGGGATGCCGGCGCCGAGGAACAGGGCCTCGCCGGGCTGGAGTCGCACGTGGTTGAGGAGCAGGGCGGCGAGGACGCCGGGGTCGCCGGGGTAGTGGTGGGCGATGGCGGCGTAGGGCTCGTAGGCGCCGCCGAGGCGGTCGCAGGCGGCCGCGGTCTCGGCGACCGTGCGGGACATCTCCTCGGGGTCGGCGGTGAGGATCGCGGTGAGGACCTCGCGCAGGGCGGCGTCCTCGGGGTGGGCGCGCAGCAGGTCGACGTAGGGCTTGAGGGAGGCGATGCCGAGCCCGTCGAGGAGGTCGGCCGTCTCGGTGGGGGCGCGGAAGCCGCACAGGCCGTCGAACTCGGTGAGGGAGCAGATCAGTTCGGGCTTGTGGTTGGCGTCCTTGTAGTTGCGGTGCGGGGCGCTCAGGGGGACGCCGCGGCGCTCCTCGTCCTCGTATCCCGCCTTGGCCTGGGACAGGTCGGGGTGGACCTGGAGGGAGAGCGGGGCGCCGGCGGCGAGGAGCTTGAGGAGGAAGGGCAGCCGGGGGCCGAACTTGTCGACGGAGGCGGCCCCCAGTTCCTTCTCGGGGTCGGCGCCGACGACCTCGGCGAGGGTGCCCCGGCCGGTGCGGGAGGGGGCGCCGGGGTGGGCGCCCATCCACATCTCCGCCTGCGGTTCGCCGGTCGGCTCGGTCCCGAGCAGGGTCGGGATCGCGGTGGTGGAACCCCAGGCGTAGGGGCGGACGGTGTTGTCGAGGCGGTCCATGGGCTCTCTCTGCCGGTGCGTGCGCGGGGCGTGTCCCGGCCCGTACGCGCTGGTACGGACGGACGTACGCGCTGGTACGTAGGAGATGGTGCGTACGGGATCAGGCGCCCGAGGCGAGCGCCAGGTAAACGGCGGCGAAATCCGTGATGGCGATCAGTTCGGCGAGGGTCTCCAGTTCGCCGCCCGCTTCGGGTTCCAGTTCGCTGATCGGCGTGTCGTGGCCGAGGGCCAGGTCACGGGCGGCGGGCGCGGCGGTGAGGCCGCCGATGGGGCGGTCGCGCAGGAGCACCACGCGCGCGTGCAGGGCGGGCGCCTCCTCCACGCGGTCGCGGAAGAAGTCGTCGGGGTCGGCTCCGGCGGCGAGGCGGCCGGCGAGCAGGGTGCTGTGCGCGGCGAGTGCCTCGGGGAGTTCGGCGACGACGGCCGGGGTGCCGGACAGCTCGGCGAGGGCGGCGGCGAAGCGGCGGCCGGCGGGCCCCGCGGAGATGCCCTCGGTCCACACGACCGGGAGGGAGTCGGCCACCTCGGCCGCGAGGGTCTTGGCGGGGTTGCTGTAGGCGGCGACGGCGGGCCCGCAGCGGGCGGCGACGCGGTCGAGGCGGTCGGCGACGCGGTCGACGGCGTCCGGCGGCGCGTCGAGCAGGCCGGTGCGGTCCAGCAGCGCGAGCAGGGGGGTGAGCAGCGCCCACAGGACGCCGGGGGCGGCGCCGGCGAGGGGCTCGTCGTGGTCGTAGGGGGCGGTAGCCATCGGGATGAACAGGCCGTGCGAGGCGCTCACCGACTCGCTGAGCGGTGAGCCGGCGGGGGCGACGGCGACGACCGTGCAGCCCCGGCGGTAGGCCTGTTCGGCGAGCAGGGACAGGCCCGGCTCGGTGCCGTCGGGGGTGGCGATCAGCAGGAGGTCGACGGAGCCGGTCCAGCCGGGCAGTTCCCAGCGCAGGGCGCCCGCGGCGGGGGCGACGCCGGTCGGCGCGAGGCGGGTGACGGGGCTGCCGGCGCCGGCGAGGGTGCCGAGGAGGTCGGCGGCGTGCGTGGCGGCGGCGCCGGGGCCGGCGATCAGGACGGCGCGGGGGCGGCCGTCCGGTTTCAGGTTCCCGACGCCGGCCTCGGCGGCGTGCCGGGCGGCGGTGCGTACGCGGGCACCGGCCTCGGCGGCGCCGCGGAGCAGGCCGCGTCGGTCGGCCTCGGTGAGGCGCTCCGGGGCGTCGAGCAGCGATTCGTCGAGCATGGCGGCAGTCTCCGATCGCCGGATGCGTTCGTTCGGTTGCGCGGGTCGCCCGGCCGTGGCCGGCCGTCGGTTCAGGCGGGGCGGCGGGCCTCGTCGACGAGGAGGACGGGGATGCCGTCGCGGACCGGGTACGCCAGGCCGCAGTCCTGGCCGGTGCAGATCAGCTCGCTGTCCTGCTCCTTGAGGGGGGCGTGGCAGGCGGGGCAGGCGAGGATCTCCAGGAGGCCGGCTTCGAGCGGCATGGGGGTTCCCTTCGGGGCGGTGGGGCTTGTGTGGATGTGCTGGTCAGGGTACCGCCGGGGCGGGGCTCGTGCGGGTGGCCCGCGTCGTACCGGCGTTGGTGCCGGGAGGGCAGCGCGGCCCGGCGCTTATGGGGTGCCGCTGCGGGGCGGCGCGACTGCCCGCCCCGGCGGCTATGCCCGGATGATCGCCAGGGCCTCGTCGCGCACCTTCGTCATCGTCGCCTCGTCGCGGGCCTCCGCGTTCAGGCGCAGGAGCGGTTCCGTGTTGGAGGGGCGGACGTTGAACCACCAGTCGGCCGAGGTGACGGTGAGGCCGTCCAGGTCGTCGAGGGTGACGCCGTCGCGGCCCTCGTACGCGGCCCGGAGGGCGGCGAGGCGGGCGGTCTGGTCGGCGACGGTGGAGTTGATCTCGCCGGAGCCGGCGTAGCGGTCGTACTGGGCGACCAGGGCGGACAGCGGGCCGTCCTGCTCGCCGAGGGCGGCCAGGACGTGGAGGGCCGCCAGCATGCCCGTGTCGGCGTTCCAGAAGTCGCGGAAGTAGTAGTGCGCGGAGTGCTCGCCGCCGAAGATGGCGCCGGTGCGGGCCATCTCGGCCTTGATGAAGGAGTGGCCCACGCGGGTGCGTTCCGGTGTGCCGCCGTTCTCCCTCACGACCTCCGGCACGGACCAGGAGGTGATCAGGTTGTGGATGACCGTGCCCTCGCCGCCGTTGCGGGCGAGTTCGCGGGCGGCCACCAGGGCGGTGACGGCGGACGGGGAGACCGGGTCGCCGTTCTGGTCGACGACGAAGCAGCGGTCGGCGTCGCCGTCGAAGGCGAGGCCGAGGTCGGCGCCCTCCTCGCGGACGCGCTTCTGCAGGTCGACGAGGTTGGCCGGGTCGAGCGGGTTGGCCTCGTGGTTGGGGAAGGTGCCGTCCAGTTCGAAGTACATCGGCACGAGGTCGAGGGGCAGGCCGGCGAAGACCGTGGGGACGGTGTGGCCGCCCATGCCGTTGCCCGCGTCGACGACGACCTTGAGGGGCCGGATGCCGGTGAGGTCGACGAGGGAACGCAGGTGGGCCGCGTAGTCGGCGAGCGTGTCGCGGCGGGTGACGGTGCCCGGCCGGGACGCCGGCTCCGGGGCGCCGGAGGTGCTCCACCGCTCCACGGACGCGCGGATCTCGGCGAGGCCGGTGTCCTGGCCGACGGGGGCGGCGCCCGCGCGGCACAGCTTGATGCCGTTGTACCGGGCGGGGTTGTGCGAGGCCGTGAACATGGCGCCCGGCAGGCCCAGCGCGCCGGAGGCGTAGTACAGCTGGTCGGTGGAGCACAGGCCGATCTCGGTGACGTCGGCGCCGCGGGCCGCCGCACCGCGCGCGAAGGCGCCGGACAGGCCCGGCGAGGAGGGCCGCATGTCGTGGCCGACCACGACGGCGCTCGCGCCGGTCAGCTCGACGAAGGCCGCGCCGAACAGCTCGGCCAGCGACTCGTCCCACTGGTCCGGGACCACTCCGCGTACGTCGTACGCCTTCACGATCTGTGACAGATCAGCAGTCACGGCCAACCTTCCTGGAAGTCCTGTCGGTGCCCACAAACTACCCGCAAGCACCGACAGCGCGCCGTGGGGTTCGGCGAAGGTCAGGGCAGCATCCAGCCCAGGACCGGCGTGGACTGCCCCACGACGATCAGGCACATCACCAGCAGCAGGCCGAGGCTCCAGGGCAGCACCTTGCGCAGCAGGTCGCCCTCGCGGCCCGCCAGCCCCACGGCCGCGCACGCGATGGTGAGGTTCTGCGGGGAGATCATCTTGCCGAGGACACCGCCGGAGCTGTTGGCGGCGGCGAGCAACTCGGGCGACAGACCCGACTCCCGCGCGGCGGTCACCTGGAGGGCGCCGAAGAGCGCGTTGGCGGAGGTGTCCGAGCCGGAGACGGCGACGCCGAACCAGCCGAGCACCGGCGACAGGAAGGCGAGGCCGGCACCGGCCGCCGCGACGAAGTGGCCGATGGTGGCGGCCTGCCCGGAGAGGTTCATGACGTAGGCGAGGGCCAGGACGGAGGTCACGGTGAGGATCGCGAACCGCAGTTCGTGCACGGTGGCGAGCCACTCCTTGACCGCCACGCGCGCGTGCACACCGAGAACGACGGCCGTGGCCAGCCCCGCGAGCAGCACGAGCGTGCCGCCGGTGGACACGAGCGGCAGGGAGAAGACGTTGCCGCCGACGGGGTTCCCCTCCGGGTCGGCGACGTCCAGGAGGGGCCAGTCGTACGTCTGGGTCGCCTTCGCCAGCCAGTCCTTGACCGCGGGGATCTGCGCGACGGAGAAGACGGCGACGATCAGGGCGTACGGCGCGTAGGCCCGCACCACTTCCCGGCGCGGATCGTCCTCGTCCAGTTCCTCGCTGCGTACGCCGGTCAGCACGGACGTCCGTACGGGTTCGGCGGCGGGACGGCGGGCCTGCGGGACGGCGACCAGGGCAGCGGCGCCCAGGAGGGCGGCGCCGATGTCGGCGAGCTGGGCGGAGACGTAGTTGGCGGCGGCGAACTGGGCGACGGCGAAGGCGACGCCGCAGGCCGTCGCGGGCACCCAGGTCTCGCGCAGCCCGCGCCTGCCGTCGACGAGCCAGACCAGCAGCAGCGGGACGACGAGGGCCAGCAGGGGTGTCTGACGGCCCACCACGGACGCGACGTCGTCCAGCGGCAGTCCGGTCACCTGGGCCAGCGTCACCACGGGGGTGCCCATCGCGCCGAAGGCGACCGGCGCGGTGTTGGCGACCAGCGACACGACCGCCGCGCGGACGGGGTCGAAGCCGAGCGCGACGAGCATGACCGAGCAGATCGCGACGGGCGCCCCGAACCCGGCGAGGGCCTCCAGCAGGGCGCCGAAGCAGAAGGCGACGACGAGGGCCTGGATGCGCGGGTCGTCGGAGAGCCGCCCGAAGGAGCGGCGCAGGATGTCGAAGTGCCGGGTGCGGACGGTCATCCGGTAGACCCACAGGGCGTTCACGACGATCCACAGGATGGGGAAGATCCCGAACAGGGCGCCCTGGACGGCGCTGGAAGCCGTCTGGTCCAGCGGCATGCCGTAGGCGAGCCAGGCGACGAGTACAGCCGCCAGGAGGCCCGTGAGGCCCGCCAGGTGCGCCTTCATGCGGACGCCGCCCAGCAGGACGAGGACGATCACCAGGGGCAGCGCCGCCACCAGGGCGGACAGGCCGAGCGAGCCGGCGACGGGTTCCAGTTCCTGCACGTACACGGGCGCCTCCCCGGTTTCCGCCATGCGAAAGCGATTTCTCGCGACTCCCGGAATGGTCGTGTCCGCGACAAGTGGACGTCAATGGGTGTGCGGGAACGGGACCGCGCCAAGGGGGCTTGAGGGGCCGCAGTGGCCTCAGTTGTCCGGCGAGCGCAGCACGCGGAGGTGGCCGCGGCGCGCGACCTCCATCGGGTCGGCCGTCCGCGGACCGCCGCCGGCCTCGGCCGCCCGCTCCTGGGGGCGGGCCGCCTCGCGCACCGCGTTGGCGAGCGCTTCCAGGTCGTCGCCGCTGGGGCGGGCCGGGGCCGAGCCGTCGAGCAGGCGGACGACCTCCCAGCCGCGCGGGGCGGTGAGGCGCTCGGAGTGCTCGGCGCACAGGTCGTAGCAGTGGGGTTCGGCGTAGGTGGCGAGCGGGCCGAGGACCGCGGTCGAGTCGGCGTAGACGTACGTCAGCGTCGCGACGGCGGGACGGCCGCAGGCGGTGCGCGAACAGCGACGTACAGGGCTCACGATGTTGGACGGTACCGCACTCTTGAGCGGGCCGCGACGACTCCCCACCAGGTCACACCACCGTGTCGTGGCGTGAAACGCATCACAGCCCCCTCCGGACACGCCTCGTCGACCTGCGCGGACGCCTGATTCCGGGATGCCGGACGGCCGCGGAAGCGGTCGCGAACCGCTACGAACAACGACATTTGCCTTGAGTTCGCCGGTCGCCGAGAGGTACGAAATCGAGCCCGACCTTGGCTGGAACGGTCATCCGGCGACATGCCGTACGCGGTGCCCGGCGCGGGCCCGGTGCGCGTGTGCGGTCCGGCGCGCGGACCCGGCGGGGACTACCCTTCAGCAGTGATGGACAACCCCGTGACGCCCCGTGATGCCGGCCGCCCAGGGCCCCGCCGTCGTGATCGCCACGGTCGGGGCATGCGCGGCCCGGTCGCGCCCCCGCAGGTGCCGCTCGCCGCGAGCCGCAGCGAGGTCTTCGCGGACCTGGTGCAGGACTCCGTCGAGCGGCTGGAGCGGCGCTGGCCGCAGCTCGCCGACATCGACTTCCTCGTCCTCGACGTGCCGCGGATGGGCGGCGGTCCCGGGTCCGGCGACGTGTGGGACGACGAGGCGGTGCCGCTCGGGGGCACGGTGTCGTCCAAGGACGGGCGTCGGGGGCGGGTGGTCGTGTACCGGCGGCCGGTCGAGATCCGGACCAAGGGGCGGGACGAGCGGGCGGCACTCGTGCACGAGGTGGTCGTCGAGCAGGTGGCGGAGTTGCTGGGGCTGACGCCGGAGACGGTGGATCCGCGGTACGGGGAGGACTGAGCGGGGAAGCGGGGTCGGTCCGCGCCGCGCGCGAGGGCAGGCGGCGTGGGCCCTCAGAGGGCGCGCGCTGGGCGCCCGGGGTGAGCGGGCCCGGCGTCGACGGGCCCGCGGCCGGGCGGCGGGGCTTCTTCTGGACGGGCAGCGACAGCGCTCACGCCGGGCGGGCAGGGCTTGCCCGCCCGGCATGCCTACCCGGGACGGCACGGCTCCCGAGGCGACAGGCTTCCCCGAGGCGGCAAGCTTCCCCGAGGCCGCGGGGCTCCCCGAGGCCGCGGGGCTTCCCGCGCGGCAGCTCCCCATGCGGCAGGGCTCCCCGCGCGGCAGGGCTTTTCCGGGCGGCTACCTCTGGAGTACCGACAGGTCCTGGTCCGCGTTCGGTACCGAGACCGTTCCCCGGTCGTCCGGGAGGGTCTGGACCGTGAAGGACGCCACGTCGTCGTCCTGGCCGGTCAGGGTGCGGGAGGCGTGGACCGGGCCGCCCGAGACCGTCTCGACCGTCAGGGCGTAGGACCCCTTGAGACCGGCCGGGACGGGTGCGTCGACGTCCTGGGTCGTGCCGCCCTTGAGCGTGTACGTCCTGGTCGCCGTCGTGCCCCCCTCGGTGCCCGCCGACGCCGTGACCTTGACCTTGGCGCCCTCCTCGGGGGCGGTCAGGGACAGCGTCGTGTGCTTGGCGCGGTTGTCCGCCGCCGTCGCGCGCGCCCCGAGCGGCTCGGTGGCCGGGATGAAGGCCGACTCCTGCTCACCGCCCTCGCCGCGTACGACCCGGACCGCCGCCACGACCGGCACGGAGCCGCCGGTCGGCGTCAGCACCAGCGACCCGGCCTCGCCGCGCGTCACCTCGCCGAGGTCGACCCCCGTCGTCATGCCCGCCTTGACGCGCACGGTCTCGTGCCCGGCGGGCGTGATCAGTCCGGACGGCGAGGCGAGCCGCACCTTCAGGTCGGCGTCGGTGCCGCCGGGTGTGAACAGCACCAGGCGCACGTCCTTGGCGTCCTTCGGGATGCCCGGCACCACGAGGCCGCTCGCCGGGGCCGCGGACGCCGTCAGCCAGTCGCCGCCGGTCTTGTCGTCGAGGGCCTGCACCGCGGCGCCGACCCGCCCGCTGCGCACGCCGACGTGCACGGTGACGTCGGTCTGCTCGACGTCGCTGAGCGTGGACAGCAGCAGGGACTCACTGGCGTGCGGCGGCACCGTGACGCCCTCCCCCACCGTGGACTTCAGGGCACCGTCCTTGCCGTACAGCTCGATGTCGACGACGGCCGCCGAGTCGTCGGGGTTCGTCAGGTGCACGTAGTCGGTGCGGTCGGCCGCCGTGCTGGCGCCGGGGAACCAGAACTCCGTGTCGGGGGCGGCGCAGGCGACGCCCTGCAGTCCGCGGCCCGTCCCGGCGGCGACCTCCGTGGTCTGCTGCACGGTCCAGCCGGGCGCGTGGCTGCCCTCCGCGATGCCGACCAGCGCGGGCGTGTCGGCGCCGGTGGTCTCGCCGGTGACCGGTGTGCCGGGCTTCCCGGGCCGCACGGCGGGCTTCTCGGCCTTCTCCTTCTGCTCGCCGGACTTCTCGGTGTCCGCGCCGGCCTGCCCCGTCGTCGCCGCCGTGAGTTCCGCCGCGCCCTTGTCGTCGGCGCCCTTCGTGACGGGCGTGAAGGAGGTGTACGTCGTCTCGGCGAGGTCGGAGGTGCTGGGCGCCGGGCACAGCAGGCTGGTGCGCTCCACCGGCAGCCGGGCGGCCGGCCGGGCGGTGTCCGCGCCGGTGGCGTCCGGTGTGGACACCGCCGCGAATCCGGTGACCGCGGCGAGCGCGGCCACGCCGGCGAACAGGGACAGGGTGGTGCGCTTCACTGCTGGCTCCCGTCGGGACGCTCACTGTCCGTGCCGTGGGGCCGGCGGGGCCGGGACGGGTCGTACGGCGTGTCGTCGTATCCGTCCTGGCCGTACGCCTGGCCGTAGGCGGGGTCGTAGCCGCCGCTCCCGGGCGGGGCGGACGGGTCGCCGTAGGCGTACGGGTCGTACTGACCCGCCCCGTACCGGCCGTTCTGCCCCTGCCCGCCGTGACCGCCCTGGGCGGCCTGGCCGTCCTGATAGGCGTCCGCCTGGTACGGGTCCCCCTGGTACTGCTGTTGCCCGTACCCGCCCTGGTCGTACTGCTGGGCGCCCTGGTAGGGGTCGTCGGCGTACGTGCCGTAGGAGCCGTACTCGGCACCGGTGTACGCCGCCGAGTCCCAGGCCCCGTACGCCGGCTGCGGCGGGACCGGGGCGGAGGGCTGCGCGGGCGGGTCGCCGGCCTCCCCGGACGCGTCCGGGGTCCCGGTGACGGGCTCGGCGGCCGCGGCGGCGTCGGCCTCCGCCTCGGCCTGCGCCCGCAGTCGCCGGGCGCGGCGGCCCTCGCCCTCGACGGCCTGCGCCGGGACGAGCGGCTCGTCGGGCAGGTCGTCGTCGACGTCACGGCGCCTGCCGGGCAGGGCGAGCACGACCAGGACGAGGCCGAGGAGTCCCTGGGCCCACAGCCAGGCGGTGTGGGTGAGGGGGTCGTCGTGGGTGAGGTCCAGCCTGCCGCCGGAGGCGGGGAGTTCGAAGCCCTGCGCCCAGCCGTCGACCGTGGTACGGGTGAGCGGCTTGCCGTCCAGGGTGGCGGTCCAGCCCTCGTCCGCGGTGTCGGCGAGGCGCAGGACACGGCCGTCGGGACCGGACGGGATCTCGGTGTGGATCTCGACGGGCCCGGCGGCGACGGGCTGCGGCTCCCCGCTGCCCGCACCGCTGCGCGCACCGCTGCCCCCGCTGCCCGAGCCGCCGCCGGGGACGATGGTCGCGCGCGCGACCTTCCGGTCGACCCGCCACAGCCCGCTGCCGTCCTGCTGGCTCAGCCGGCTCAGGCCGGGCGTGGCGTCCAGGACGCGGGTCACCTCGCGGGGCGCGCCCTGGTGGACGAGGACGTAGCGCACGGCGAAGCCGCCGAGCTGGTCGGCCTGGTCGGCGCCGGAACCGGCCACCAGGTTGGCGACGACCTTGTCGAGGCGGCTGTCCCCGCCGTGCCGGGCGGCCAGTTCCCCGTCGCCGAGGCGGGCCCCGGAGCCGCGGACCAGCATGTAGCGCACGTGGGCCGCGGAGTCGCTGTCGAGGACGAGGGTGCGGGCCTGGTCGCGGGTGCCGCTCTCCTCGGCGACGAACGCGGGCACCTGGACGGGGTCGCGTCGCTCCAGGGGTCCGTCGGCGCCGCCGATCATCCAGCCGCCGGCGGCGATCAGGGGGCCGACGGCCGAGGCGAGGGCGATCAGGGCGGCGACCGGCTGGCGCCAGCCGAAGCTCTGCTCGGCCACGCGCGAGCGTGCCCCGTCGGCGCCGAGGGTGGCGGCGGACAGGAGGGCGAGGCCGTAGACGAGAGTGGCGGGGCCGGCCCAGGCGGAGCGGTTGGCCAGGACGGCGAAGACCAGCGCGACCAGGGCGACGGCCCAGGCCGTGCGGATGGCCGGCTGCCGCTCCGAGCGCAGCAGGGCGGCGAGCGCGGCCAGGACGATGCCGATGAGGACCAGTCCGCCGACCGTGCCGGGGCCGCCGGGGCTGGCGCCGAGCAGGTCGAGGGCGGAGGCGGCCGAGGAGCCGTACTCCAGGCCCGCCTCGTCGAAGAAGCCGAAGGGCAGCAGCGACAGCGACCACGGCGCGAGGAGCAGCAGGGGGGTGCCGAGCTGGGCCAGGAAGCGCGGCCCGTAACCCGTGAGGTCGGTCCTGCGCAGGGCCAGGACGCCGACGCCCAGGAGCAGCGCGATGGGCCACACCACCGGGGTGAAGGCGGTGGTGATCGTGAGCAGCAGCGCGTACGCCCAGGTCGCGCGCCAGCTGCCGCGAGTGCCGGACGGGGCCGTCAGGCCGGCCGCCGCGACGCCCGCGCGCGCGATGAGCGGGAGCAGCACGGCGAGGACGGCGGTGCCGACGCGGCCGCCGGCGAGGGCGCCGGTGGCGGCGGGCAGGAAGGCGTAGGCGACGGCCGCCCACGCGCGCAGCAGCCGGGAGGGGACGAGCGGGCGCGAGGCGAAGTACGCGGTGACGCCGGCCAGGGGCACCGAGCAGACCAGCAGCAGGGTGACGGCGAGCTGGGTGGAGCCGAACAGGAGGGTGGCGAGGGTGGCGACGAACGCGAGGTAGGGCGGCGCGGAGGCGGTGCCGCCGGTGCCCACGGTGTGCCAGGCGTCCAGGTACCGCGACCACAGGTCGCCGGCACCGGCCGGGACGGGCAGCAGTGCGCCGCCCGCCAGGGTGCCGCCGCCGAACAGGGCGCGGCAGGCGGCGAGGGAGACGAGCAGCAGGACCAGGAAGAGTACCGGGCCGGGCTTGCGGGCGACGCGCTTGAGGCGGGCGAACTGCTCGATCTCCAGGAAGTCGGCGTCGTCGCCGCCGGGTCCGGACTCGATGGCCCCGCCGTGCCGTCCGGCGCCTGCGGCCGTCTCGGCGTCGGAGCTGCCGGCGAGGTTGCCCGCGACCTGCTCGACGGTGACGCGGATGGTCGCTCCGGGGGGCGGGAACAGGGCGCGCAGTTCGTCCTTCTCGATCTGCGGGCGGCCGCGTTCGCGCCGGCCGGCGAGGATGCGCTCGGGGCGCAGCAGGACGCCCAGCAGGCCCCGGATCTCGTCGACGGCCTGACCGGGGACCTTGCCGACGAGGTAGGCGAGGGTCCTCAGCAGGGTGCCGACGACGATGCGCAGCAGCACCCAGGGCAGCACGGCCGTACGGACGTTGACGAGGAGGGTGTGGACGGCGCCGGCCTTGTCCACCTTGTGCGGTGAGGCGGTGGTGCGGCCCGCGCAGTCGACGGCGCGGCGCTCGCGCGAGGCCGCCTCGGCGTGCCGCACGACCGCCTCGGGGGCGACGAGGACGCGCAGACCGGCGGCGTGCGCGCGCCAGCAGAGGTCGACGTCGTCGCGCATCAGGGGCAGCCGCCGGTCGAACCCGCCGAGCCGTTCGAAGACGTCACGCCGGATCAGCATCCCGGCGGTGGAAACGGACAGCACGGGCCGGACGTGGTCGTGCTGGCCCTGGTCCTGCTCGCGCCGGTCCAGGCCGGTCCAGCGGCGGCCGGAGTTGGCGATGGAGACGCCGACCTCCAGCAGTTGCCGGCGGTCGTACCAGCCGCGGAGCTTGGGGCCGACGACGGCCACGTCGTCCCGGCCGAGTTCGTACTCGGTGTCCACGACGCGCAGCAGCTCGGCGAGGGCGTCGGGTTCGGGGGCGCAGTCGTCGTGCAGCAGCCACAGCCACTGCACCGGCTCTCCGTGGGGAAGGTCCGGCAGGTCGTACGCGTCGTCGCGCCAGGTGCGCGTGACGGGGTCCCAGCCGCTGGGCCGCCTCAGGTACGACAGGTCGTCGGGGGTGAGGACGGGAGCGGTGCGGGCGGCCTCCTCGACGGCCTGGCCGAAGCCGGTGCGCCGGGCGAGGTGGAGCACGCGGTCGTCGCCGAGGGCGTCGGTGACCAGCCGGGCGGAGTCGTCGGCGCTGCCGGTGTCGGCGGCCACCGCGTACTGGACGGGGCGCTCCTGGCCGAGCAGCCCGGCG
Source organism: Streptomyces sp. BK79 (assembly GCF_044142145.1). NCBI lineage: Bacteria > Bacillati > Actinomycetota > Actinomycetes > Kitasatosporales > Streptomycetaceae > Streptomyces > Streptomyces sp. BK79. The sequence goes on along the minus strand of NZ_JBHVOC010000038.1, from coordinate 38,846 downwards.
AGCGCGTCGGGCAGCCAGCGGGCTCCGTCGTGGGAGACGAGGACGGCGGTGACGACGTGACGCGGGAACTCAGGTGTGGCAGCGAGGTCTTGCTGGGCTGCCGTGTGGCTGTGCACGGACATCGAGGTACGGGCCCCGGTTCGGTGGACTGCGGTGGACGCCCGTGCCTGTTGGGGGTGGCGGGGCGTCTCGGACGAGCGCCCACACTATCGGCTGGGCAGGAGGACGGCCCGCCGCCTGTGGACAACTCACCCGCGACGGGCCGTTCGTGCCGTTCCTGCCGGTATGCACATGCGGAGGTGCGCCGTCCGGGGACGGCGGGCCGGGCCGGCGGTCAGACGGCGGCCTTCTTCAGCCGGCGGCGCTCCCGCTCGGACAGGCCGCCCCAGATACCGAAGCGCTCGTCGTTGGCGAGGGCGTACTCGAGGCACTCGGAGCGGACCTCGCAGGCGAGGCAGACCTTCTTGGCCTCCCGGGTGGAGCCGCCCTTCTCGGGGAAGAAGGACTCGGGGTCGGTCTGGGCGCACAGTGCGCGCTCCTGCCAGCCGAGCTCCTCGTCCGCGTCGTCGACCAGCAGTTGCTGCACCAGCTCGGTCATGTGCGCCCCTCGTCCGTCTTTCGCGTCCCCGTGATCCAGCCGTTACCGATTCCGGCTGAACGACACGAGTGAAATTACAAGTGTGCTGCTCCGGGCGAGTCAAGCCGAGATCTGCTATTGGGCCCCTTATTCACTCTGCGGAACCAAGGCAATGCGGAAAGTGTTCAAATCGGCATAAACCTTGACAGACCAAAGAGGCCGCAAGAGCACCCGCCCCCGCGCGGCGTCACCGCGGAGCCCGCGCAAGGAAGGACGCCCGGGCGTTCGATCCCGTTCCGATACACACGCCGAAGCGAACCTGATCACATTCGGATCACGGGATCGCAACGGGGGTTGTGCGCCCGGCTTGTGCGCCTTGTGTCCCGGAAGCGCCTGAGCAAACCTTTCGCCTGCGAGATGAACCGGATGAGGTGAACCATGTCCCACATAACGGGCATCGAGTTGACAGTGCTGGTGTGAACCGCTGTCCTTGTGGGCATGCTCGCGAACTTGGCACTCACCTCGACCCGCACCGCCGGGTCCCACGGTGCTGCCCGCGCTCGCTGTAGCTGTTGCCGCTGTTCCAGCTGTTGAGCCGACCGCGCTCCGGCTGTCCCGGGTCCACTCGGCCCGACCGTCTGTTCCCGCCCCACCCGGGCGCTCTTCGCCGTCCCTCCCCGCTCTCTTCCGCCGAGGAACCACTCCACCCATGAACAGCGACAGCGACCTCCAGATCGCCGGCGACATCCTCGAAGTCCCCCACCTCCTCCAGGCACCCCGCGAGCACCCGGCCACCGTCGCCGAGTTCGCCGGCCTGGCCCGCTCCCTCGCCGCCGACCGGTCGCAGTGGGAGCACCTCGTCCGCTACGACGCGACGACACGCTGGTACCACCGGCTGCGCACCGGCCCCGGCTACGAGGTCTGGCTGCTGTCCTGGCTGCCCGGCCAGGGCAGCGGACGCCACGACCACGGCCCCTCCTCGGGCGTGTGGACGGTCCTGGACGGCACCCTCACCGAGCACACGGAGCGCGGCACGCGCGCGCTGCGGGCGGGCAGGCAGCAGGTGTTCGCGCCGGGGTACGCGCACGAGGTGGTCAACGACGCGCTGGAGCCGGCGGTCAGCCTGCACGTCTACTACCCGGGTCTCACCACCATGCCCATGCACGCCCCCCAGTGCTCGGCCACCACCTCCCACGTCCCGGACGCCGGCGTGGTACCGGCGCGGTGACGACTGCCTGACGCCCTGTCGCACCCGCCTGCGAGACTGGGCCCATGCGCATTGTGGTTCTGGCAGGCGGCATCGGCGGTGCCCGGTTCCTGCGTGGTCTCAAGCAGGCCGCGCCGGACGCGGACATCACGGTCATCGGCAACACCGGGGACGACATCCACCTCTTCGGGCTGAAGGTCTGCCCGGACCTCGACACGGTGATGTACACCCTCGGCGGCGGCATCAACGAGGAGCAGGGCTGGGGGCGGGCGGACGAGACCTTCCACCTCAAGGAGGAGCTCGCGGCGTACGGCGTCGGACCCGAGTGGTTCGGCCTCGGCGACCGCGACTTCGCGACGCACATCGTGCGGACGCAGATGATCACCGCCGGGTATCCGCTCAGCGCGGTCACCCAGGCCCTGTGCGACCGCTGGAAGCCCGGCGTGCACCTGATCCCGATGACCGACGACCGCGTGGAGACCCACGTCGCCGTCGAGCTGGACGGTGAGCGCAAGGCGGTCCACTTCCAGGAGTACTGGGTACGGCTGCGGGCCTCGGTCCCCGCCGAGGCGGTCGTGCCGGTCGGCGCCGAGCGGGCCAAGCCGGCGCCCGGCGTGCTGGAGGCCATCGCGGAGGCGGACGTGATCCTCTTCCCGCCGTCCAACCCGGTCGTCTCGGTGGGCACCATCCTCGCGGTGCCCGGCATCCGGGAGGCGATCGCCGACGCCGGGGTGCCGGTGGTCGGCCTTTCCCCGATCGTCGGGGACGCGCCGGTGCGCGGGATGGCCGACAAGGTGCTCGCGGCGGTCGGCGTGGAGTCCACCGCCGCCGCGGTCGCCGAGCACTACGGCTCGGGCCTGCTCGACGGCTGGCTGGTCGACACGGTCGACGCGGACTCCGTCACCCGCGTGAAGGCGGCCGGCATCCTCTGCCGCGCCGTCCCGCTGATGATGACCGATCTCGACGCCACGGCGCGGATGGCCCACGAGGCGCTGACCCTGGCGGAGGAGGTGCGGGAGGCATGAGCGACGGCGTTCCCGGCCGCCGGGAGGGGTACCGGGTGTGGGCCGTCCCCGGCCTGCCCGAGGTCCAGCCGGGCGACGACCTGGCCAAGCTGATCGCGGCGGCCGAACCCTCGCTGGCCGACGGGGACGTGCTGATCGTCACCTCCAAGATCGTGTCCAAGGCCGAGGGCCGCGTCGTGCGGGCCGCCGACCGGGAGGCCGCGATCGACGCGGAGACCGTGCGGGTGGTGGCCCGGCGCGGCACGCTGCGCATCGTGGAGAACCGCCAGGGCCTGGTCATGGCGGCGGCCGGGGTCGACGCCTCCAACACGCCGTCGGGCACGGTGCTGCTGCTCCCCGAGGACCCGGACGCCTCCGCGCGGGGCATCCGGGAAGGGCTGCGCGACGCGCTGGGCGTGGACGTCGGCGTCGTCGTCACCGACACGTTCGGGCGGCCCTGGCGGGCCGGGCTGACGGACGTGGCGATCGGCGCCGCCGGCGTCCGGGTCCTCGACGACCTGCGCGGCGGCACCGACGCGCACGGCAATCCGCTCGGCGCCACCGTCGTGGCCACCGCCGACGAGCTGGCCGCCGCGGGCGACCTGGTCAAGGGGAAGGCCGCGGGGCTGCCCGTCGCCGTCGTGCGGGGACTGCCGCAGGTGGTGGCCGAGGGCGACGGCGAGGGCGCGCGGGCGATGGTGCGCGGCGCGCGCGACGACATGTTCCGGCTGGGCACGTCCGAGGCGGTACGCCAGGCGGTCACCCAGCGGCGTACGGTACGGGCCTTCACGGACGAGCCGGTCGATCCCGGCGCCGTGCGCCGCGCGGTGGCCGCGGCCGTGACCGCGCCGGCCCCGCACCACACCACGCCGTGGCGTTTCGTGCTGCTGGAGTCGGCCGGCTCCCGCACCCGGCTGCTGGACGCGATGCGGGACGCCTGGATCGCGGACCTGCGCCGGGACGGCAAGAGCGAGGAGTCGATCGCCAAGCGGGTCAGGCGCGGCGACGTGCTGCGGAACGCGCCGTACCTCGTCGTCCCCTGCCTGGTCATGGACGGCTCGCACACGTACGGGGACGCGCGGCGGGACGGGGCCGAGCGGGAGATGTTCGTGGTCGCCACCGGCGCCGGCGTGCAGAACCTGCTCGTCGCACTCGCCGGTGAGCGGCTGGGTTCCGCGTGGGTGTCCTCGACGATGTTCTGCCGGGACGTCGTACGGGAGACGCTGGGACTGCCCGCGGACTGGGACCCGATGGGCGCGGTCGCGGTCGGTCACCCGGCCGAGGAGCCCCGGGCACGGCCCGCGCGGGACGCGGAGGGCTTCATCGAGGTGCGGTGAGCCGGGTGGCCAAGCCTCTACCCTCGTAGGGACCTCTGCTCTCCTCCCCTCCCAAGGACCTCTCTCGTGGCCGGACGTTTCGCTCCCCGCCCCACGCCCGCCGTGGTGCGCGTAGGGGGGACCGGCGTACCCCGGCAGGCCGCCGCGCCGGGGAAGGTACGGGTGTACGTGCCGGACGGGCCGCTGGAGCTGGGGCTGGTGCTCGGGCCCCTGCGGCGCGGGCCCGGCGACCCGACCTACCGGACGATGCCGGACGGGTCGGTGTGGCGGGCCAGCCGCACGCCCGCCGGGCCGGGCACGCTGCACCTCACCGCGCGCGGCGGTGAGGTGCGGGGCGAGGCGTGGGGGCCGGGAGCGGAATGGCTGCTGGAGCGGCTGCCGCGGCTGCTGGGTGCCGACGACGACCCGTCCGCGTTCGTGCCGCGGCACCGGTTGCTGGCGCTGACCGGGCATCGGCGGCCGGGGCTGCGGCTGACGCGGACCGGGCTGGTGCTGGAGTCGCTGATCCCGTCGATCCTGGAGCAGAAGGTCACGACGCTGGAGGCGTACCAGGCGTGGCGGGTGCTCGTGCGGAAGTTCGGGGAGCCGGCGCCGGGGCCGGCGCCCGGGGGGATGTGTGTCATGCCGGGGGCACGGACGTGGGCGATGATCCCGTCCTGGGAGTGGCACCTGGCCGGCGTGGACGACAAGCGGGCGTCGACGGTCCTGCGGGCCGTGCGGGTCGCGGCGCGGCTGGAGGAGGCGGCCGGGATGGCGCCGGCGGCGGCGCAGGAGCGGCTGGAGCTGGTGTCCGGGATCGGGCCGTGGACGTCCGCGGAGACCGTGCAGCGCAGTCACGGGGCGCCGGACGCGGTGACGGTGGGGGATCTGCATCTGCCGGGGATCGTGGGGTTCGCGCTGGGCGGGGACCGGTACGCGGACGACTCCGTCATGCTGCGGTTGCTGGAGCCGTATGCCGGGCAGCGGCATCGGGCGGCTCGGCTGGTGCTGTTGAGTGGGCGGGTGCCGGGGAGGCGGGCGCCGCGGATGGCTCCGCGGGGGATCGAGCGGCTCTGACGGTTGCCGGGAGGGCCGGCGTGGGGGTGGGGCATTTGACGCGGCCCGGCGTGGGGGTGGGCCGGGGGTGGGGTCGCGGCCCGGCGTTGCGGGGTGCCTCCCCCACTCTCGGCTTCGCTCGAGCGGGGGGACCCCCACCGCCCACCCGTGCCGCCCCAGCGGCACGACTGCCCGCAGCTACGGGCGGCAGGCGACGGCCCGCAGCTGGGGAGGGCGGGGCAGGCGACGGCCCGCAGCGGGGGGCGGGGGTACCCGCCCCGCCGTCGGCGGGTTACGCGTCCGGGGAGAAGCGTAGGGCGGCTGGGGGGATGTGGGCGTCGCACCAGATGCGGGCGCCGGAGCGGAGTTCGTTGTCGGCGCCGATGACCGCGCCGTCGCCGATGACCGTGTCGGTGAGGACCGAGCGGGTGCCGACGCGGGCGCGGGTGCCGATGAGGGAGTCGGTGATGACCGCCCCCGGTTCGATGACCGCCCCCGGAAGGATCGTGCTGCCGAAGACCCGCGCGCCCTCCGCCACGAAGGCGCCCTCGCCGACCACCGTGCCGCCGGCCAGCTTGGCGTCGGGCGCGACCCGCGCCGTGGGCAGGACGAGGCGGTCCCCGCAGCGGCCCGGTATCGCCGGGGACGGGGCACGGCCCAGGACCAGGTCCGCCGAGCCGCGTACGAAGGCCGCCGGGGTGCCGAGGTCCAGCCAGTACGTGGAGTCGACCAGGCCCTGGAGGTGCGCCCCGGTGGCGAGGAGTTCCGGGAAGGTCTCTCGTTCGACCGAGACGGGGCGGCCCGCCGGGATCGTGTCGATGACCGAGCGCCGGAAGACGTACGCCCCCGCGTTGATCTGGTCGGTGACGATCTCCTCGGGGGTCTGCGGCTTCTCCAGGAAGGCGAGCACCCGGCCCGTGTCGTCCGTGGGGACCAGGCCGTACGCCCTCGGGTCGGTCACCTTCGTCAGGTGCAGCGAGACGTCCGCGCCCGTCGACTCGTGGGTGCGGACCAGCGCGCCGATGTCCAGGCCGGTCAGGATGTCGCCGTTGAAGATCAGGACCGGCTCGTCGGGTCCGGAGTGCAGCCGCGACGCCACGTTGCGGATCGCGCCGCCGGTGCCGAGCGGCTCCTCCTCCGTGACGTACTCGAGGTGGAGTCCCAGGGCCGAGCCGTCGCCGAAGTACGGCTCGAAGACCTCCGCCAGATAGCTCGTCGCGAGCACGATGTGCTCGACGCCCGCGGCCTTCGCCCGCGCCAGCTGATGCGTGAGGAACGGCACCCCCGCCGCCCTGACCATGGGCTTCGGCGTGTGCACCGTGAGCGGCCGCAGCCGCGTGCCCTTGCCGCCGACCAGGAGGATCGCTTCTGTCACCTGTCGTCTCTGCTTCCTGCCGGGACCGGCCGAACTGTCTTTCGGCGGGCCAGTGTATGCAGACCGTTCCCTGGTGCCTTCGTGGTCGTGCGGTGTCCCGCCCTCAGCGGCCCTGGTACTTCGCCGCCGTCGAGCGGGCCGTGCCGAGCTTGGAGTAAAGCTTCTTGCCGGGGCAACTGGTGGCGAAGCCGTCGCGATGACCGGAGATGACGTTCAGTCGTACGTTCTTGCCTTTTCGGTAGAGATTGCCACCGCCGGACTTCAGGTATGTCTTGCTCCGCGGATTCATGCCGTTCAGACCGAGCTTCCACGCCGTGAGCCGGGCGATCCCCTTCACCGCGGCCGACGACGGCTTCTTGGAGCCGTAGGTGCCGAGTACGGCGATGCCCATGCTGTTGGAGTTGAACCCCAGGGTGTGGGCACCCAGTACCGACTTGGACACGCCCCCGGCCCGTCCCTCGTAGATCTTTCCGCACTTGTCGACGAGGAAGTTGTAGCCGATGTCGCGCCAGCCCATGCTGTTGACGTGGTAGCGGTAGATACTGCGGATGACTGACGGCGCCTGCTTGCAGGTGTAGTTGTTGCCCGTGGCCGAGTGGTGCACGAAGGCCGCCTTGATCTTCTTCGTGTACACGAACTTCTTCTCGCGCAGCTTCTCGTCGGCGCCCCAGCCGCGGCGCGTGGTGATGCCGGGGCGGGGACCCACGTACGGCTTGCCCCGCAGCTGTGCCTCGGTCCGGTCGCGGCTCAGGGCCGGGATCTCGGTGGCGCCGACCGGGGCGAGGTCGGCGTTGGCGGCCCAGGCGGCGAAGGCTTCCGCGGACGCGGTGCTCATGTCGGTGGTGCGGGCACCCTCCTCCGTCGCCGGGGCGACGGTGGACGCGGTGCCCTCGCCGGGGTCGACGAGTTCCAGGCGCATGCCGGTGGGGAGCGGGGACGCGGCGGCGCGGGGAGGGACGGCGGCCCGGGTGCCGTCGGCGGCCCCGTGGGCTCCGGGCGCTCCGGCGGCACCGGGGCCTCCGGCGGCGCTCTCCGCCCGTACCCGTACCTCCACGCCGTCGGAGTCGCCCACCCACAGCGGGGCGGTGGCGCCGCGGACGCGGCCCGAGGTGCTCTCGGGGGTGCCGGGGTCGGCGGCGTGGTCGGCGTTGTGGGTCTCCAGTTCCTGCCAGCCGGACCAGGCGCCGGTGGCGGTGGCGCGGGTGCGGACCTGGACGTGGCCGTGGAGCTCGGTGGCCGGGTCGTCCCAGACGACACCGACCAGCGAGAACCGCCGTACGTCCCGGCGCGGCACGCCCTGTTGGGCGGCGCCCGGGGCGCGGTCGTCGGCCAGGGGGACGAGGGGCAACGACTGGGTGCCGCCGGGGGCGTACGCCGCGGACGGGGCCGACACGGCGGTGGCCGACGCGGACGCGGGCGGGGCGAGCGGGAGGGCCAGGGCCGCCGCGCACGTGACACCGATCGAGGAAGCAAGGAATCCACGCATGCCATTGATCGTGGACATCACCGGACAAATCTGTCCATCCGTGAACTGACGGGCCGTAGGGCGTTTTCGTCCGATCCGGTGGCCGGTCGGTACGCCGTACGCCCGGTGCGCGGCCGTGGGCCCGCGTACCCTTGCGCGGATGAACGCGACCGACCGCACCCCTGCCGACCTGCTGAGTTCCGCGCTCGCCGCGGACCCGGGACGCCCCCTGGTGACCTTCTACGACGACGCCACCGGCGAACGCGTCGAACTGTCCGTGGCCACCTTCGCCAATTGGGTGGCCAAGACCGCCAACCTCCTCCAGGACGAACTGTCCGTCGAACCCGGCGACCGGGTCGCCCTCCTGCTGCCCGCGCACTGGCAGACGGCGGTGTGGCTGCTGGCGTGCGCGTCGGTGGGAGTCGTCGCCGACGTGTCGGGGGACCCGGCGGCGGCCGACGTGGTCGTGAGCGGTCCGGAACCCGAGTCGCTGGAGGCGGCCAGGGCGTGTCCGGGGGCCCGGGTGGCGCTGGCGCTGCGGCCGCTCGGGGGGCGGTTCCTGCCCGCTCCCCCGGAGGGGTTCAGCGACTACGCGGTGGAAGTGCCGGGGCAGGGCGACCGGTTCGCGCCGTACGCGCCGGTGGACCCGGAGGCGCCCGCGCTGATCGTGGCCGGGCGGGAGTTCAGCGGGGCCGAGGTCGTGGAGCGGGCGCGCGCGGAGGCGTCGGGGCTGGGACTGACGGGGCCGGGGGCGCGGATCCTGTCGGGGCTGCCGTACGACACGTGGGAAGGGCTGAGCGCGGGCCTGTACGGGCCGTTGGCGAGCGGGGGGTCGGTCGTGCTGTGCCGGCACCTGGAGCAGGCGGCGGCGGGGGTCGTGGACCAGCGGATCGAGGCCGAGAGGGTGTCCGCGACGGCTCGTTGACCCGGGGCGGGTCCGACCCGCCCCCCCGTTCGGCCCAGCCCCGTTCCCCGCCCGGCGCCCGCCCGGGTCATGGTCGAAGGAGCGCACGGGAGCGGGACGGAGGGAGACGTGAGCGACGACGACGCGGGCACGCCCTCGAAGGTGCCCGGGCCCGGGGCGTCCGCGACCGGGGTCGGGCGGCGGCGGCGCCGCAGGCGGCGGCTGGGGTGTACGGGCGTGGCCGTCGCCGTCCTGGCCGCCGGTGCCGCGGGGGCCGGGTGGGCGGTGTACGCCAAGCTGTCCGGGAACATCACGGCGGACGAGGCGGCGGCCGCCGAACTCGCCCGGTACGAGAGGGAACGGCCCACCGCGCTGGTCCGCGGCGCGCAGAACGTGCTGCTGATCGGGTCGGACTCGCGGTCCGGCGACGGCAACGCGCGCTACGGGCGGGACAGCGGCACGGAGCGGTCGGACACCACGATCCTGCTGCATTTGGCGGCCGGCCGGGACAGCGCCACCGCGGTCTCCCTCCCCCGCGACCTCATGGTCGACGTGCCCGGCTGCCGCCGCCCCGACGGCTCGCGCACCGCGCCGGTGTTCGCGCAGTTCAACCACGCCTTCGCGGCGGGTGGTTCGGCGTGCACCATCCGTACGGCGGAGAAGCTGACCGGCGTCCGCGTCGACCACCACGTGGTCGTCGACTTCCAGGGCTTCAAGAAGCTGGTCGACGCGCTCGACGGCGTCGAGGTGTGCCTGCGCGAGCCGGTCGACGACAAGGCCGCGAAGCTGAAGCTGCCCGCGGGCCGGGTGACCCTCGACGGGGAGCAGGCGCTCGGTTACGTCCGCGCCCGCGAATCGCTCGGCGACGGCAGCGACACCGACCGGATGGACCGGCAGCAGCGCTTTCTGGGTGCGCTCGTCAGCAAGGTGCAGAGCAATGACGTACTGCTGAATCCGGTGAAGCTGTATCCCGTTCTGGACGCGGCGACTTCCTCCCTCACGACGGATCCGGATCTGGCGAGCCTGCGCGGTTTGTACGACCTGGTCCGGGGGCTGCGCGGCATTCCCACCGAACGCGTGCAATTCCTGACCGTTCCCAGGGAGTCGTACGCGGGCGACGCCAATCGTGACCAACTCGTGGAGCCCGACGCCGAGCGGCTGTTCACCCGTCTGCGGACGGACGAACCGGTGGCGGTCGAGGCCGCGCCGGAGCGGGACGCGCCCAAGAGCGCGGGAAAGTCCCCGGAACCCGGAACCGGTGATTCCCCGGCGCCGACCTTCAGCGGGAACACCGCCGCCGAGGACATCTGCGGGTAAAGCGCGTTCCAAAACCCCGCAAGGCTCGCCCGGGGCGGAGGCGGGATCGGACCCTGAAGTGCGGGAAGTTTCCAAGAAATGAGCCGGATTGCCCAGTTGTAAGCCCTGAGGAATGGGTCACTGACGTCGACCTGTACCGAACGGGCCGGTTAGTGTGAGCGCTCCGGTGTGCCCGCGGTCAGGAGTTTCTGCCCGGGGCCGGGCACCGAGCGAGCTGGACCGGGCGCCTTGAGGGGAGGGCGCCGCGTGGCCCCGACGGAGGATTCGGACAACCGTGGACGCGCAGAGCCGTGGGCGGGCGGAGCACATCGACCCCGCAGACCAGTGGGTACTCAATCCGGACACCGGTGAATACGAACTGCGACTGACCCCTTCCGCACCGCAGTCGACGCCGGTTCCCGGCCCCCGGGGCGCGTCGCGCGCCGGGTCGCGCGGTCGCGGCCGCGCCCCGCGGGCGTCCGGGTCCGCGCCCCCGGCCGCGCCGGACCGTGAGGTCCCCGCGCCCCGCCGGCGCCGTGCGGCACCCGAGGAGCCGCCGCCCGGGCGGCGCGGCCGGCGGCGGCCGGCGCAGAAGAAGTCGAAGGGCAAGAAGGCCCTGCTGTGGACCGGCGGCACCATGGCGTTCGTCGTGCTCGCCGCCTGTACCGCCGGTTACCTCTACCTGGAACACCTCAACGGCAACATCAAGTCCGTCGCCGACGACGGCGCGAGCACCGGTGGCTTCCAGAAGGACAGGGCGATCAACATCCTGCTGATCGGCACCGACAAGCGCACCGGCGCCGGCAACGAGGGCTACGGCGACGCCGGCAGCGCCGGTCACGCCGACACCACGATCCTGCTGCACGTCTCCAAGGACCGCTCCAACGCCACCGCGCTCAGCATCCCCCGCGACCTGATCGTCGACGTCCCCGACTGCCCGACCACGCAGGAGGACGGGACCAAGAAGATCATCCCCGGCTCCACCGGCGTCCGTTTCAACACCAGCCTCGGCCAGGACGGCCGTACGCCCAGCTGCACCATGCGCACGGTCACCGAGCTGACCGGGGTCACGCCGGACAACTTCATGGTGGCCGACTTCAACGCGGTCAAGACGCTCACCTCGGCGGTCGGAGGTGTCGAGGTGTGCCTGGCGAAGGCCATCGACGACCCCGACTCGCACCTGAAGCTGCCGGCGGGCAAGCACACCGTCGAGGGCGAGCAGGCCCTCGCCTTCGTCCGCACCCGGCACTCCGTCGGCCTCGGCGGCGACCTGAGCCGGATCGAGATCCAGCAGCAGTTCCTCAGCGCGCTGATGCGCAAGCTCAAGTCCAACGACACGCTCACCAGCCCCTCGAAGATGGTGAAGCTGGCCGAGGCGGCGACCGAGGCGCTCACCGTCGACTCCAAGCTGGACGACATCGGCAAACTGAAGGACCTCGGCCTGGAGCTGGGCAAGCTCAACACCAAGAACCTGACCTTCACCACGGTCCCGGTGGTCGACAACCCGGCCGAGAAGGTCCCGGTCACGGTCGTCCTCAAGGAAGGGCCCGCCCAGCAGGTCTTCGACATGATCCAGAGCGACGTCTCCTTCACCGAGGTCAAGAAGAAGGAGTCGGAGAAGGAGAAGAAGGAGAAGGCCGCCGTCGCCGCCCGCCTCGAGGGCGAGAAGGCCGACCCCTCCGAGGTCCGCGTCCGCGTCATGAACGGCGGCGCCGCGGCCGGCAGCGCCCAGGAGGAACTCCAGTACCTCCAGACCAGGGCCGGCGTCACCAAGTCCGAGAACGCGGGCAACGCCGACACGGAACTCGCCAGGACCACCCTCGAATACGCCCCCGACCAGGCCGACCAGGCCCGCGCCCTCGCCGAGATCCTCGGCCTGTCCGGCGCCGCCATGAAACCCGGCGAGAGCGTCACCAACGCCCAGGGCCTGCCCACCATGACCCTCACCCTCGGCAAGGACTTCAAGGGCCCCGGGATCAAACTCGACGCCGCCCCCGGCAAGACGCCCGAGGGCGTGCAGAAGTCCACGGCCGACAAGGTCGAGTGCGCGAAGTGACCTGACGGGTCCGGCACGCGTCTGACAGTACGGCGGTCCACGGGGCCCCGAAGACGACGGGGACGGCAGGAGCCCTCCGGGGCGCGGGCGATCCGTCGGGACCGCCGTACAGCCAACGAGGGGGCCCGTACGTCCAACTGTGCGAACAGGCAGCGCGCACAGGCACGTTCGAGGCCCGCGGGTGGGGAGAGGCATGACGCAGAGCAGTGTGCAGGGGGAGGGAACCCGGCCGGACGCCGTCCGGCGCGCCAGGGGAGGCACGCGGGGCGGGGGCGGCGCGGGCAAGGGCGGACAGGGCGGCCCGGCGGGCTCGGGCGGCCCGGGGAGCGGACACGGCAGGCGGCCCGGACAGCGGCGCGCCGGACGCCGGCACCGCGCGCTCCGGTGGTCCGCGACCACCCTCGCGGTGCTGATACTCGGCACGGCCGGCGCCGGCTACCTCTACTACGAGCACCTGAGCGACAACATCGAGAAGGGCGAACGCAGCAGCGGCGACTCCAAGGCGCACCGGACCGAGCCGAACGCGGCCGGGCAGACACCGCTGAACATCCTGCTGATCGGCTCCGACAGCCGGGCCTCCGACGCGAACGTGGCACTGGGCGGCGGCAAGGACAGCCGCGACAACCCGCCGCTGGGCGACGTGCAGATGCTGATCCACCTGGCCGCGGACCGCAAGAGCGCCGCGGTGGTGAGCATCCCCCGCGACACCCGGGTCGACATCCCCGCGTGCACCGACCCGAAGACCGGCGAGAAGTTCCCGGCGACCAACACGATCATCAACGAGTCGCTGGGCCGCGGTGGCGCCGGCTGCACCCTGGCCACCTGGGAGAACCTCACCGGGGTCTACGTCGACCACTGGATGACGATCGACTTCGCGGGGGTGGTGTCGATGGCGGACGCCGTCGGCGGGGTCGAGGTCTGCGTCAACCAGAACGTGTGGGACCGCCCCCTGAGCGCGGGCGAGAGCGGCGGCTCGGGCCTGAAGATGACGGCCGGCCGGCACAAGGTGCAGGGCGAGGAGGCCCTCCAGTGGCTGCGCACCCGCCACGCCTGGGGCAGCGACCCACTGCGCGCACGGGCCCAGCACATGTACATGAACTCGATGATCCGCACCCTGAAGGACCAGAACGTCTTCACCGACACCGGCAGGCTGATGGACCTGGCCGAGGCGGCCACGAAGTCCCTGGCGGTCTCCACCGAGATCGGCACCCCGAAGAAGCTGTACGACCTCGGGATGCAGCTCAAGACGGTGCCGACGGACCGCATCACCATGACGACGCTGCCCACGGTCCAGGACCCTCAGGACCGCAACCACCTGCTCCCGGCCGGTGACGACGCGGAGCGGATGTGGGCGATGCTCCGCGACGACGTGTCCTTCGACGACAAGGGCGGCGCGGACGGCAAGGGCACCGGGGACGGCAAGGGGACCGCGGAGGCATCCGCGGAGGACTCCGCCGGGAAGGCCCCGGACCCCGCCGCCCCCGACTCCGAGATCGGCGTCACCGTCCGGAACGCCACCCGCTCCGCCGCCCTCGGCCCGGTCGGCGGCCGTGCCGCCGCGGTCGCCGACGCGCTGGTGGACAAGGGCTTCGGGAAGGCGGCCCCGGACACCTCGGCCGCGCTCGCCGAGGAGAGGACCGTGGTCCGGTACCCGGACGCGGAGTCGGCGGGCGACGCGCGGCGGGTCGCCGAGGCCCTGGGCATCCCGGCGGGCGCGGTGCGGAAGTCGGCGGACGTGTCGGGGATCACGCTCGACGTGGGAGCTGACTGGCGCTCCGGGACGTCGTATCCGGAAGAGAAGAAGCCCGAGGCCGGCGACCTGCCGGACACCAGCGACGCCCTCAACGGCTCCGACTCGGGTCAGTGCATGGACGTGTACAAGCCCTACCGATGGTAGGAGTTCAGGAAAATAGGACGGATTGCCCTGATGTAGGGGCTGATGACGTGGCACTGGTGTCGTTCAGCCCTGAACTGGGCGGATAGTGTGAGCGCTCCAGTGCCCCCGCCGCGAGGTCCGCCCTGGCGTCGTGCACATGTTGACCCTTTATCGTGCGCCTTCCGGCAGAAGGTGCCGCGTGGCCCCCGACGGAGGATTGGGAGACCGTGGACGCGCAAGGACGTGGGCGGGCAGAGGATGTCGATCCCGCAGACCAGTGGGTACTGAATCCGCGTACCGGTGAATACGAACTGCGGCTGTCTTCTTCCGCGCCGCGACCGGCGGTCCCGGGCCCCCGCGGACGCGCCCCGCACGACACCGACGGCTCCTCCCCCGCCTCTCCCGCCTCCCCCGCCGACGGCACCACCGCCGGCCGGGCCCGGCGGACGGCCGCGCCCGGCCGTGAGGTCCCGCCCCAGCGGCGGCGCCGCCCGGCCGTCGAGGAGCCGGCGCCGGGCCGGCGCGGACGGCGGCCGGCGAAGAAGTCGAAGGGCAGGAAGGCCCTGTTGTGGGTCGGCGGCGGCACCGCGTTCGTCGTCCTCGTGGCCGGTGTCGGCGGTTACGCCTACCTCAAGCACCTGGAGGGCAACGTCTCGACGACGGACATCGGCGACGCCGGGAGCAGCAGCTTCAAGAAGGACGAGGCCTTCAACATCCTCATCATCGGCACGGACAAGCGCACCGGCGCCGGCAACGAGGGCTACGGCGACGCCGGCAGCGCCGGTCACGCCGACACCACGATCCTGCTGCACGTCTCCAAGGACCGCTCCAACGCCACCGCGCTCAGCATCCCCCGCGACCTGATCGTCGACGTCCCCGACTGCCCGACCACGCAGGAGGACGGGGTCAAGACGGTCGTCCCCGGGCAGACGGGCATCCGCTTCAACCGGAGCCTCGGCGAGAGCGGGCGGGACGCGGGCTGCACGATGCGCACGGTGAAGGAAGTGACCGGCATCCAGCCGCACCACTTCATGATGGCCGACTTCAACGCGGTCAAGACGCTCACCACGGCCGTCGACGGCGTCGACGTCTGCGTGGAGCACGCCGTCGACGACCCCAAGTCCCATCTGAAGCTGCCCGCGGGCGAGTCCAAGGTCGAGGGCGAGCAGGCTCTGGCCTTCGTCCGCACCCGGCACGCGTTCGGCAACGAGGGCGACCTGGACCGCATCAAGGTGCAGCAGCAGTTCCTGGGCTCGCTCATGCGGAAGATGTCCTCCGGCGACACCCTGACCAGCCCGACCAAGCTGGTGAAGCTCGCCGAGGCCGCGACCGAGGCACTGACGGTGGACAGCGCCATCGGCACCGTGGGCGCGCTCAAGGACGTCGCCCTGGAGCTGAAGAAGGTGCCGCCGAAGAACATCACGTTCGCCACGGTGCCGGTGAAGGACAACCCCGCCGAGCCGACGCCGGTGACGGTCGTGGTGGACGAGACGAAGGCGCCGCAGGTCTTCGACATGGTCCGCAACGACATCTCCTTCACCGAGGTCAAGCAGCGGAAGAAGAAGGAGGCCGCGGCCGTCGCCGCCCGTCTCGAGGGTGAGAAGGCCGACCCCTCCGAGGTCCGCGTCCGCGTCATGAACGGCGGCGCCGCGGCCGGCAGCGCCCAGGAGGAACTCCAGTACCTCCAGACCAGGGCCGGCGTCACCAAGTCCGAGAACGCGGGCAACGCCGACACGGAACTCGCCAGGACCACCCTCGAATACGCCCCCGACCAGGCCGACCAGGCCCGCGCCCTCGCCGAGATCCTCGGCCTGTCCGGCGCCGCCATGAAACCCGGCGAGAGCGTCACCAACGCCCAGGGCCTGCCCACCATGACCCTCACCCTCGGCAAGGACTTCAAGGGCCCCGGGATCAAACTCGACGCCGCCTCCGCCGAGGCGCCCGAGGGCGTGCAGAAGTCCACGGCGGACCAGGTGCAGTGCGCCAGTTGACCCGGCGGGCCCGGCGGGCGTCTCACAGGACGGCGACGGGCCCGGGCGGTGGCGCGGGGGCGGGAAGGAACGCGGGATGACGCGGAACGATGTGCAGGGGGAGGACACGCGACAGGGCGCACCGGACGCCCCCGAGCGTGCCGAGCGGACCGGGGACGACTCCCCGGGCGACGACGGCGACAGCGGCGCCGAGGCGGGCAGACGCGGGCCGCGCGTCAGGCGCCGGGTGCTGCGCTGGACGGCGGTGGGCCTCGCCGTGCTCCTGGTCGCCACGGCGGGCGCCGGCTACCTCTACTACGAGCACCTCAACGACAACATCAGGAAAGACGTCCTGAACCTGGGCGACAGCAAGGTCGCCGCGCCGACGCCGAACGCGGCGGGGCAGACCCCGCTGAACATCCTCGTGATCGGGTCGGACGCCCGGGACAGCGAGGAGAATCAGCAACTGGGCGGCGCCCGCGAGACGTTCGGCGCCACGCCGCTGGCGGACGTGCAGATGCTGGTGCACCTGTCCGCCGACCGCAGCAACATGTCGGTCGTCAGCATGCCCCGCGACACCCTGGTGAAGATACCCAAGTGCACCGACCCGGACGACGGGAAGGTGTACCCGGCGAGCGAGGGCCGGGCGATGACCAACCAGAGCCTCGGGCACGGCGGTCCCGGCTGCACGGTGGCCACCTGGCAGGAGCTGACCGGCATCCACATCGACCACTTCGTGATGGTCGACTTCGCGGGCGTGGTGTCGATGGCGGACGCCGTCGGCGGCGTCCCGGTCTGCGTGGACGCCAACATCCACTCGCGCGACGGCCAGGGCCACGGCTCCGGCCTGAAACTGGAGAAGGGCACCCACCCGATCAGGGGCGAGCAGGCCCTCCAGTGGCTGCGCACCCGCTACGGCTTCGAGGACGGCAGCGACCTCGCGCGGGCGAAGGCCCAGCACATGTACCTGAACTCGCTGGTCCGGACGCTGCGCGAGAACGCCACCCTGAGCAACCCGAACAAGCTGCGCAGGCTGGCCGAGGAGGCCACCCGGGCCCTCACGGTCGACCCGGGCCTCGACACCGTCAAGAAGCTGTACGACCTCAGCACCGAGCTGCGCCAGGTGAAGCCGGAGCGCATCACCATGACCACGATGCCCAACCGGTACGTGGGCGCCCGCGTGGAGCCGACCGAGGACGCCGAGCAGCTGTTCCGGCTGGTGCGCGAGGACATCGCGCTGGACGGCAAGGACGCGAAGAAGCGGCCCGAGGAGGAGACGCGGGCCCCTGACGACCCGGCCGCCGACGACGCCGAGATCGCGGTCCAGGTGCGCAACGGCACCCGCACCGACCGCCTCCGAGCGGCCGGCGGACGCGCGAACACGGTCGCCGCGCTGCTGGTGGAGCGGGGCTTCGACCGGGCCGTCGCCGACCCCTCGGTGCTGCCGAGCGAGGACCGTACGGTCGTCCGCTACCCGAGCGCCGACCTGGAGGGCGACGCACTCCGGGTCGCCGAGTCCCTCGGGATACCGGCGAGTGCGGTGCGGCGCTCGACGGACGTCTCGGGTGTCACGCTGGTCGTGGGCGCGGACTGGCGCGAGGGGACGGCGTACGAGGCGCCCGCGCCGGACGACGAGACTCCCGAGTCCGCCGAGGCGCTCAACGGCGCCGACGAGAGCGCCTGCATGCACGTGAACCCGGCGTTCACCTGGTCCTGACGGACGTCACCGCGTCCCGGCGGCGTCGGTCTCGGCGTCCGGCCGGACCGCCGGGCGCCGCGACGCGATGACCTTCCTGGCCAGCGACCGCGGGCTGGTCAGGAAGCCCCAGCCCCACGACATGTGCATGGTCGCCAGCGCCACCGGGATCCGCGCCCGTGCCTTCAGCCCCAGCCCCTTGCCCGCCGGGACCGAACCGGCGGCGATCGCGGCCAGGTAGCCGCCGGGGACCACGAAGCCCCACGGGGTCAGCGCGACGCCCACCACGACGCCGGCGGCGATGGCGCACACGGCGGTCGGCGGGGCGAGGTAGCGCAGGTTGATGGAGCCGGAGTGGTAGCGGGCGACGACGTGCCGCCAGCGGCCGTAGTCCTTGTACTGCTTGGCCAGCGCCCGCACGGACGGCCGCGGCCGGTACGACACCCTCAGCTCCGGCGAGAACCAGATCAGGCCGCCGGCCTCGCGGATGCGGAAGTTCAGCTCCCAGTCCTGGGCGCGGATGAACTCCTCGTTGTAGCCGCCCTGGCGCTCCAGCGCCTCGCGGCGGAAGACACCGAGGTACACGGTCTCGGCGGGGCCCGCCTGCCCGCCCGTGTGGAAGGCGGCGTTGCCGACGCCGATCTTCGACGTCATCGCGGCGGCGACGGCGTCCTCCCAGGCGTTCTCACCCTCGGCGTGCATGATGCCGCCGACGTTCTGCGCGCCGGTCTCCTCCAGCAGCCGTACGGCCGTGGCGATGTAGTTCGGCGAGAGCATGCCGTGCCCGTCGACGCGGACGACGACCGGGTGGCGGGAGGCCTTGATGGCGGCGTTCAGCGCGGCGGGCGTACGGCCGGTGGGATTCGGCACGGTGTGCACGCGCGGATCCTCGGCGACGAGCTCGGCGGCGATCTCGTCCGTACGGTCCGTGGACGGACCGAGGGCGATCACGACCTCCATCTCGCCGGCGTACTCCTGGGCGAGGATGGCGCGGACTGAGCCGCGCAGATGCCGCTCCTCGTTGAGGACGGGCATGATCACGGAAACGGCGGGCGGCCGCACGTCGGACTTGGCGTTCATCGGTGCTCACGTTACCGCGAACGGGGGACACGGGTGCGCGCCGCGGGGGTCACAGCCCCGGGCAGCAGATCGTATGGGCCTACGGTGCTCACGGATCCCACGTCCGGCCCCCGGGCCCGTCCTCGCGGAGGTGTCACCTTGCCCACGCCGCCCCGCTCTCCCCGGGCCCCGGCCTCGACGACCCGCGGCGGCCCTCCCCCGCAGCGCGGCGGCCCCCGGCCGTCCGGCCGGGGGCCGAGGCCCCCCGTACGGCGGAAGAAGCCGCGCTGGGCCATGCGGGCGGTGACCGCCCTGTCGGTGGTGGTGCTCGCCTCCGCGGGGATCGGGCACGCGGTGCTCTCCGGCCTCGACTCGGACATCTCGCGGGTCGACGCCTTCCGGGACATGAAGAACCGGCCGCGCGCCGGCGACGGCATGAACGTCCTGCTGGTCGGCACCGACGGCCGCGACCGGATCAGCGAGCAGGAGCGGCAGAAGTACCGGCTCGGCGGCGCGCCCTGCCACTGCACCGACACGATCATGATCGTGCACATCTCGGAGGACCGGGAGCGGGCGAGCGTGGTCAGCCTGCCGCGCGACTCGTACGCCGAGACGCCCGACCACACCGACCGGACCACCGGCGAGCACCACGAGGGCCACCCGCTGAAGCTGAACGCGGCCTACGCCGAGGGCGGCCCGCAGCTGACCATCCGCACCGTCGAGAACATGACCCGGGTGAAGATCGACCACTACGTGGAGGTCGACTTCACCAGCTTCATGAAGACCGTGGACGTCCTCGGGGGCGTGCGGATCTGCACCGCCGAGCCGCTGAAGGACACCTACACCGGACTCGACCTGCCGGCGGGCACGCACACGCTGATGGGCGGGCAGGCGCTCCAGTACGTCCGCGCCCGCCACCTCGACGGCGCCTCCGACCTGAGCCGGATGAAGCGCCAGCAGCGCTTCCTGGCCGCCCTGATCGACCGGGCGACCTCGTCGGGACTGCTGCTGAACCCGCTGAAGTTCCGCGACGTCACCCGGGCGGTGCTGGGCTCGGTACGGGCCGACAAGGGCTTCGGCACCGACGAGATGCTGGCGCTGGGGCGGGCGATGCGGAACTTCTCGCCGTCCTCGTCGGAGTTCACCACCGTGCCGATCGGGCAGATGGGCTACGCCGTCAAGGGCGTCGGCTCGACCCTGAAGTGGGACCCGGCGAAGTCCGGGCGGATCTTCGACGCCCTGCGCGAGGACGAGCCGCTGACCGCGCCGAGGCCGAAGCCGAAGGGCCCGGCGCCGGTACGGGTCCCGGTCGACCCGAAGCAGATCCGGGTCCAGGTGGAGAACGGCACGCACACGCGGGGGCTCGGCAAGCGGGTGGACGACGCCCTGGCGGCGACCGGGTTCCGCACCACCCGGGCGCCCAGGAACGCCGCCGACCGGGCGGTCGAGCGGACCGTCGTCGCCTTCGACCCCCGCTGGGACCGCTCGGCGAAGTCGCTGGCCGCCGCCCTGCCCGGCAGCGAGCTGCGGCCCGTCAAGGGCCAGGGCCCGATGCTCAAGGTGATCGCGGGCGCCGACTTCCAGCGGGTCGCCGCGGTACGGCCGGCGGACCCGCCGCAGGAATCGGGCACGGTGGTGCGCGGCGACGAGGTGGTGTGCGGGAAGCCGTGACCGGCGGCGGCCTCAGTTGCCCTTGACGGTGACCTTCTCGTCGTTCTTCAGCTGCTCGACCAGCGTCTCGACCTTGGCCTTGTCCCACTGGAGGTTGCCGCCGACGCTGCCGGAGACCGGCATGTTCATCGATGTGCCGTCGCCGCCGCTGACGCTCTTCATCGCCCAGAACATGCTCGCCAGGTCGAACAGGCCCATGTCCTTGTCGACGATGAGGGAGTCCAGGCCGGCGCCCATGGTCGGGTACAGCTTGAACGGGTTGAGGACGGTCGACGGGGTGGCCACCTGGCTCGCCAGCGCCGACAGGAACTTCTGCTGGTTCTTCGTCCGGTCCAGGTCGGAGCCGGCCAGCGCGTACCGGGTGCGGACGAAGGCCAGGGCGTCCTCGCCGTTCAGGGTCTGCTTGCCCTTCTTCAGGTCGGCGCCCGACTTCGGGTCCTTGATGTCCTGCGGGATGTCCATCTCGACGCCGCCGACCGCGTCCACGATGTTGGCGAAGCCGGCGAAGCCGATCTCGACGTAGTGGTCCAGGCGCAGCCCGGTGTTGTGCTCGACGGTGCGCACCAGCAGCTCGGGGCCGTCCTCCGCGTACGCGGCGTTCAGCTTCACGCGCCGGCCGGTGCCCTCGTACTTCTTGCCGGACTCGGAGCCGACGAAGCTCGGGATCTCGACGTCCGAGTCGCGGGGCAGGGAGATCAGCGTCGACCCGTTGTCCCCGGTGTGCAGGATCATCATCGAGTCGGTGCGCTTGCCCTCGGCGGAGCCGGTGTGCAGGTCCTTCTTCTGCTCGTCGGTCATGCCCTCGCGGCTGTCGGAACCGACGATCAGGTAGTTCGTGCCCTCGCCCGCCCCGGGCCGCTCGATGACCTTGGACAGGTCGACCTCGCGGTTGAGCTTGGAGTCGGCCCAGAAGTAGGTGCCGACGGTCGTCACGACCAGCGCGGTCACCACGGTGATCGCGGTCCACTTGATCCGGCGCCGCCAGTCGGGCGCCGGCCGCCCGGGACCCGGGCCCCGGCCGGCGGGTCCGCGGCCGCCGGGGCTGCCGTAGACCTGGCCGGTGTTGTAGCCGCTGTCGTACCCCTCCTGGCCGCCGTGGCCCTGGCCGTCGACGTACGACGGCTGCTGCGGCACCCCGCCGCCGTACGGCGGGGCCGACGGGCCCGGTCCGGGCGGCGCCTGCCCGCGGCGGACCTGACGCATCACGCGGGCGCTCTCGGGCCGCGCGCTCGCGCTGCCGCGTCCGTATCCGCCGCCGCGGTTGTCACCGGACCATCCCTCGGGCCAATCATTCATGCGGACCAGTGTGCAGGTCCGCACCACGGCCCATACAAGGGTCGTCGGAAAATAGGGTCGGCGCTGTTGCGAAGCTGACACAAAGTACCCGGCCGTCGCCCCCGGCATAAGGTGGAGGCCATGACAGACCAGGCAGAACAGGCCTCGGCCGCACACTCGGCGACTCCGGAGATCCCGGGCAAGCCGACCTCGGCCTCCCGCACCACCCTCAGCCACATCATGACCCACGGTGACACCAACCTGCTGGGCACGGTGCACGGCGGAGTGATCATGAAGCTCGTCGACGACGCGGCGGGCGCCGTGGCCGGACGCCACTCCGGCGGTCCCGCCGTCACCGCGTCGATGGACGAGATGGCGTTCCTCGAGCCGGTCCGCGTCGGTGACCTCGTCCATGTGAAGGCCCAGGTCAACTGGACCGGCCGCAGCTCCATGGAGGTCGGCGTCCGGGTCCTGGCCGAACGCTGGAACGAGTCCGCCCCGGCCACCCAGGTCGGTTCGGCCTACCTGGTCTTCGCCGCGGTGGACGCGGACGGCAAGCCGCGCACGGTGCCGCCGGTCCTCCCCGAGACCGAGAAGGACAAGCGGCGCTACCAGGAGGCCCAGATCCGCCGCACCCACCGCCTGGCCCGCCGCCGCGCGATCATGGAGCTGCGCGAGCGGCGGGTGGCGGAGGGGTTCGAGGACTGATCCCCCGAAGGCGCGGGCGCGCGCGTGCCGGTTACGGCAGGTTGCGCGCCATGACGATGCGCTGGACCTGGTTGGTGCCTTCGTAGATCTGCGTGATCTTCGCGTCGCGCATCATGCGCTCCACCGGGTAGTCGCGGGTGTAGCCGTAGCCGCCGAGGAGCTGGACGGCGTCCGTGGCGACCTCCATCGCGGTGTCCGAGGCGAAGCACTTGGCGGCGGCGCCCAGGTAGGTGAGGTCGGCGTCGCCGCGCTCGGAGGCGGCGGCGGCCTGGTAGGTCAGGGCGCGGGCGGCCGAGATCTTCATGGCCATGTCGGCGAGCATGAACTGGATGCCCTGGAAGTCGGCGATCGGCTTGCCGAACTGCTTGCGCTCCTTGACGTAGCCCTTGGCGTAGTCGAGGGCGCCCTGGGCGATGCCGAGGGCCTGGGCGGCGATGGTGATGCGGGTGTGGTCCAGGGTCTTCATGGCGGTCGCGAAGCCCGTGCCCTCCTCGCCGATCATGCGGTCGGCGGGGATGCGGACGTTGTCGAGGTAGACCTCGCGGGTCGGGGAGCCCTTGATGCCGAGCTTCTTCTCCGGGGCGCCGAAGGAGACGCCCTCGTCGGACTTCTCGACGACGAAGGCGGAGATGCCCTTGGAGCGCTTGGCGGGGTCGGTGACCGCCATCACCGTGTAGTACTCCGACACGCCCGCGTTGGTGATCCAGCGCTTGACGCCGTTGAGGACCCAGAAGTCGCCGTCGCGGACGGCCTTGGTCTTCATGCCGGCCGCGTCGGATCCCGCGTCGGGCTCGGAGAGGCAGTAGGAGAACATGCCGTCGCCCTTGGCGAGCGGGGTCATGTACTTCTTCTTCAGCTCCTCGGAGCCGGAGAGGATCACCGGCAGCGAGCCGAGCTTGTTCACCGCCGGGATGAGGGAGGAGGAGGCGCACACGCGGGCGACCTCCTCGATGACGATGACGGTGGCGAGCGCGTCGGCGCCGGCGCCGCCGTACGACTCCGGGACGTGGACCGCGTGCAGGTCGTTCGCGGTCAGGGCGTCGAGCGCCTCCTGCGGGAAGCGGGCCTCCTCGTCCACCGCTGCGGCGTACGGCGCGATCTTCGCCTCGGCCAGCGCGCGGACGGCGTCCCGGAGCATGTCGTGCTCCTCGGACGGGCGGTACAGGTCGAAGTCAGCCGATCCGGCCAAGGTCTCTCACGCTCCAAAACGCTGTGATGCTGAGCACGCTAACTACCGTTAAGTAACCCAAATTTTAGAGCCCCGTCCGCGCTCGTGGATAGGTGAGCTTGGCGACAGCCGACCGACGGCCTGCCCGGGTGTCCCCGTTATGCTCGGGCGCGCACCCCCGCCGTACACCTCTGGAGCACCCATGGCCCTCAAGATCACCGTGATCGGCACCGGCTATCTCGGCGCGACCCACGCGGCGGCCATGGCGGAGCTGGGGTTCGAGGTGCTGGGCCTGGACGTGGTGCCCGAGAAGATCGAGATGCTCCAGCGGGGCGAGGTCCCCATGTACGAGCCCGGTCTTGAGGACCTGCTGGGCAAGCACGTCGCCGGGATCGAGGGCTCCAGCGGGCGGCTGCGCTTCACCACCGACTTCGCCGAGGCCGCCGCTTTCGGCGACGTGCACTTCCTGTGCGTGAACACGCCGCAGAAGCACGGTGAGTACGCCTGCGACATGTCCTACGTGGAGGCCGCGCTGGCCTCGCTGGCCCCGCACCTGACCGGTCCGGCGCTGGTCGTCGGCAAGTCGACCGTGCCCGTGGGCTCCGCCGACCGGCTGGCCGCCTACCTCGCCGCGCACGCCCCGGCCGGCGACGACGCCGAGCTGGCCTGGAACCCGGAGTTCCTGCGCGAGGGCTTCGCCGTGAAGGACACGCTGCACCCCGACCGGATCGTGGTCGGTGTGCGCAGCGAGCGGGCGGAGCGGCTGCTGCGCGAGGTGTACGCGACGCCGGTGGCGGAGGGGACGCCCTTCGTGGTCACCGACTTCCCGACCGCCGAGCTGGTGAAGACCTCGGCGAACTCCTTCCTCGCCACCAAGATCTCCTTCATCAACGCGATGGCCGAGGTGTGCGAGGCCGCCGACGGTGACGTCGCCAAGCTGGCGGAGGCGATCGGGTACGACGACCGGATCGGGAAGAAGTTCCTGCGGGCCGGGATCGGCTTCGGCGGCGGCTGCCTGCCGAAGGACATCCGGGCGTTCATGGCGCGCGCCGGTGAGCTGGGCGCCGACCAGGCGCTGACCTTCCTGCGCGAGATCGACTCGATCAACATGCGCCAGCGCGGACGGATGGTGGAACTGACCCGGCAGGCGCTGGGCGGCGGCCCCTTCCTCGGCAAGCGGGTCGCGGTGCTCGGCGCCAGCTTCAAGCCCGACTCGGACGACGTGCGGGACTCGCCCGCACTGAACGTCGCCGGGCAGGTGCACCTCCAGGGCGCGCAGGTGACGGTGTACGACCCGAAGGGCATGGACAACGCCCGGCGGCTGTTCCCGACCCTCGGGTACGCCGACTCCGCGCTGGAGGCGGTGCGGGGCGCCGACGTGGTGCTGCACCTGACCGAGTGGCGGGAGTTCCGCGAGCTGGACCCTCAGGCGCTGGGCGAGGTGGCGGCGGCCCGGGTGATCCTCGACGGGCGCAACGCGCTGGACCCCCAGATGTGGCGCAAGGCCGGCTGGACGTACCGGGCGATGGGCCGCCCGACGGCCTAGCCGCGTGCCGCCCGACCGGGTGGCGCCGGTTCGGCCGGGGCTCAGTCGGCCGAACCGGCGTCGTCCGCATTCTGCCGCACGGGCCGGTCCGACGGCCGGTGAACGCCGAGTGGATCACGCTCCCCTGGCCCGGTAGCGGCGCATCTTGGCGCGGGCCCCGCACACCCGCATGGAGCACCAGCGGCCGCGTCCGGCCGGGCTGCGGTCGTAGTACGCCCAGTGGCAGTCGGCCGCCTCGCACGCCTTCAGCCGCGTCCAGGTGCCCGCGACCAGCGCCTCGGCCACGGCGGCGGCGACCCGGGCGGGCAGGGACGCCTCCCGCGCGGGGGCGGGGGCGAGGGCGGCGGAGCCGTCGGCCGGGTCCACCGTCACGACCAGGGGGGCCGCGGCCAGCAGCTCGCCCAGCGGCGTCACCGGGCGGTGCGGGGGGTGGCCGGCGTGGACGAGCAGGGTCGCGCGCAGCGACTCGCGCAGTGCGCGCGCCCCGGGCACGTCGCCCTGCGTCAGGCCGAAGCGCGCCCGGCCCTCCGCGGTGTCCAGCGCGTCGGCGCCGGACTCGAGGTCGAGGGTGTTCACCAGTGCCTCGACCAGGTCGAGGGAGCCTGGTGCGGGCGATCTCTCACTCACCCTTGCGACGTTACCGCCCTCGCTCGGGGCGTGCGGCAGCGGTTGTCGGACCGCATCGCGCGACGCGGACGCGCCTCACTCCCCGGCCGGGCCGGTGAGGGCGACGGCGTTGCGCACGCGCGTCTCGTTGTCGGCACGCTGCTTCGCGGTGGCCGACGCGTGCTGGCGGATCATGCGCCGCTGAACGGCCGACTCCGCACGGCTCCAGATGTCCACGAGGTCCACCGCGCGTTTGCACGTCACATCGGCGGTGGCCAGATCGATCTCGTCGGTGGGCACCTCGTCGGAGTCGAGGCGGGCCGTGGCGATGCTCTCGAGCGGATCGGCGTAGTCGTATCCCGCCTTCCGCATGCACGTGGACCACGCGGCCAGCGCGTCCTTCACGGCGGTGTCCTTCATCGACTCGGTGAAGGACTCGGTGTTGATGCGGCTCACCACGCCGGCCGTCGAGGTGAGGTCGTCGCGGCCCAGCAGCTTCCGCTCCGCTTCCTGGGCGCAGCCGCCGGACGGCACCGGCTTGCCGTCGACCTCCCGCACGGGTTCGGTGTAGCCGGCGAGCAGGTGGGACCGGCCGGTGTCGGCGTCCAGCAGACGCCCGCCGGTGAGCACGTCCGTCTCCGCCTTCGACGGCGGCTCGCCCTGCTCGGTGGGGGCCGTGTCGTCCGTGGGCAGGAGGTGGTAGCCGTACCGCTGGGCCGCCGGGAGGTCGATGACCCCGTACCTGCGGTCCTGGCGCGGGGCCGCGGGGGTCTTCGGTGCGCTCCAGGAGAGCCCGTACCGCTTCATGCACGCGGCGATCGCGGTGTTCCTCGCCCTGGTGACCTTCACCTGGTCGGCCGGACTCAGCTGGTAGGCGTGGACGGGGAGTTCGAGGCGTCGCGGGGTGAAGCCGAGTGACGCGGTCGGGGCCGGCGACGCGCTCGGGGCCGTGGGCTCCGCCCGCCCGCCGTCCGCCGAGCAACCCGCCAGGAGGCTCACCGTGAGGGCCGGCACCAGTACGGCCGGAAGGGTCGCGCGCGGGCGCTGACGTCTCATCGCGAGCTCCGTCGAGAGTCGGGGAGGCTGGGTGGAGGCTGGGTGCGGCCGTCCGAGACAGCCGCACCCGGGGATCGGAGGGTGGTGCCGTCAGCAGACCTTCACGGAGGCGTTCTCGTTGTACGTGTTGACGAGCTGCCGGTAGCTGTAGCCGTTGATGGTGTCACTGGGACCGGCGTAGTTGCTGTTGTAGTACACGCGCCAGCAGGGGCTGCCCGGGTTGGCGGCGCTCGCCGCGTTGTTCTTGACGGGCTGGCCCTGCCCGACGGTGGTCGTACCGATGTGGCCGAAGATCCACGGCGCCAGGTCGGGCACGCTCTTGGTGAACCCCGCGAAGGAGCCCTCCTGGTTGGAGTTGTAGTAGAGGCAGAGGCGGTTGGACCACAGCGAGGTGGCCTCGGCGCACAGGTTGTAGCCCGCGGTGCCCGCCTGGGCCGGTGCCGCGGAGACCCCCATCATGGCGGCCGTGCCGGCGACCGTCATCGCCAGCGCGCCGATTCGCGACTTCTTCATGTGACTCTCCGTAGCCTAGGACCGAGGACCGGTACACGTGTGGGCGCCATCCCCGGAACGCCTGCGAGACACAGGCCAACTGCCCCCCGCGCACACGCTTTTCTCCGTGATGATCAACGCCGCGCACAACCTACCCGAGGGTTCGAACAGGCGTCCATCCGGCGGGAGTCGACGCGTCGCGCCACCTTTTTCCGTTACCCCTGGACCGTCTCTACAGGTAACGTGGATCGCGGAAGGCGTCCGTACGCACCGCGGACTTCAAGGAGGAAGTCATGGCTGTCGCCGAACTGGGCGTCGTCGTCCTGGACTGTCCCGACCCCCGCGCCCTGGCCCGCTTCTACGCCGGTGTGCTCGGCGGCACCGTCGAGGACAGGAGCGACGACCAGTACGACTGGGTGGAGCTGTCGCTGCCGGGGGGACGGACGCTGGCCTTCCAGGGCTCCCCCGGGCACGTTCCGCCGAAGTGGCCCGGGTCCGACGGGGCGCAGCAGTTCCACCTCGACCTCGACGTGAAGGACCTGGACGCGGCGGAGAAGGCCGTGCTGGAGCTGGGCGCGAGGCCGCTGGACGCGGAGGACCGGGAGCGCTCCTTCCGGGTGTACGCGGATCCGGCCGGCCACCCGTTCTGCCTCTGCGCCTGCTGAGGCCGGCCGCCGCCCACCCCGAAGCCGCCCCCCACCGAAGCCCGCCCCCACCCACCTGGAGGACCTGATGGCACCCGTGGCACGTTTCCGTTCCGTCGTCGTCGACTGCCCCGAGCCGGCCGGGCTGGCCCGCTTCTACGCCGAGGTCGGGGGCGGCACACCCGACGAGCGGGATCCCGACTGGGTGGTGCTCCAGGTGCCCGGCGGGCCGCGGCTGTCCTTCCAGCGGGCCCCGGGCCTCACCCCGCCCGAGTGGCCGCGCTCCGATCGCAACGCCCAGCAGTTCCACCTCGACTTCGACGGCGGGGCGACCTGGGAGGAGATGGACGCGGCCCACGAGAAGGTGCTCGCGCTGGGCGCCCGGCCGCTGGACCTGGAGGACCGGGAGAAGAAGGACTTCATGGTCTACGCCGACCCGGCGGGGCACCCGTTCTGCCTGTGCCGCATCGAGCACTCCTGAACGAGCGGGCGGGTCAGCCGTCGAGGTCGGCGATGGTCGCCGTCGAGGGCTGGCGGCGGGCCTGGGCCGCACGGGCGGTGAAGGCCGCGCCGCGCAACACCCGCTGGACGTTGCCCCACGTCAGCAGGGCCACGTCCGCCTCGTCCCAGCCGCGGCGCAGCAGTTCGGCGATGAGCTTCGGGTAGCAGGAGGCGTCGCCCAGCTCCAGCGGGTGCGCGGTGCCCGCGTCGTAGGTGCCGGAGAGGCCGACGCTGTGCGGGCCGGCCACCGTGCGGACGTGGTCGAGGTGGTCGGCGACGTCCCGGACGGTCGGGCCGGTCTGCTCCGCGGTCAGCGGGACCATGCACAGGCCCTGGGCCGCGCCCAGCTCCACCAGCAGGTCGTCGGGGAGGTTGGCGGGGTGCGGGCGCAGGGCCCGGGCCGCCGAGCGGGTGCACAGCACGGGCGCCTTGGTGACGGCGAAGGTACGGCGGACGGTCTCGGCCGAGGCGCCGGAGAGGTCGGCGATCACGCCGAGCCGGTTCATCTCCCGGACGACCTCCTCGCCGAACCGGGTCAGGCCCGTCCCGCTCGCCCAGGTGGTCCCGGTCAGTGTCAGCACGCGCAGGCCGAGGGTGTGCAGGGAGCGCAGGATGCCGAGGCGGTCGCCGATCGCGGCGGCGCCGGCGGGGCCGGGCAGCACGGCGACCCGGCCGCAGTTGCGGGCGTCGATGGCCTGTCCGGCGTCGTAGGCCAGGCGCAGGCCCTCCGGGTGGGCGCGGACGACCGTCTTGACGAGGTCCAGCTCCTCCAGCGTCGCGCCGACGGCCCGGTCCCCGTCGACGGACTCGGGCAGGTGCAGCGACCAGAACAGCGCGCCCACGTGGCCCTCGCGGAGCCGGGGCACGTCGGTGTCGACGGCGCTCTCGCCCAGCTCCAGGTCGTACCAGGGCAGCCGCCTGAGCGCCCGGGGCAGGCCGCTGTAGCCGTCGGCGACGGGGTGGGCGGACAGGACGGCGTGGGCCCGGGTGAGCGGCTCGTCGTCGGGGTCGGACACGGGTGCGTAGGGCTCCGGCGGGACGACCTCCACGGCGGGCGGCACGGGCAGGTCGGCGAGCCCGGCGGCCTCGGTGCCGGTGTGCAGGTCGTCCTGGAGGTCTGCCATGGCGGGCTCCGTACGGTCGTCGTGCGTTGAGGCCACCGTCGCACGGAGCGGAAAGGGCTTCCTGGTGGG
The DNA here is from genome assembly GCF_044142145.1 of Streptomyces sp. BK79. Classification (NCBI taxonomy): domain Bacteria; kingdom Bacillati; phylum Actinomycetota; class Actinomycetes; order Kitasatosporales; family Streptomycetaceae; genus Streptomyces; species Streptomyces sp. BK79. The sequence continues at coordinate 9,129 of NZ_JBHVOC010000038.1, read as the reverse complement.
TGGGGCGTTCGGGGGTACGGCACCCGTACGGGACCCGTACGGCACCCGGGCCGGCCGCTCGTGAAGCGGCTCGCGGTGTCCGTGCGGTTGGCTATCCTCACCTCCGTCGTGATCGGCGAAGGGGGAAGTCATGAAGCACGGGGTGGCCGCGAGCGGTGTCGTCGCGATGGTGGCGGTGCTCGCACTCTCCGGGTGCGGGGGATCGGGGAGTGACGGTGCCGAGGACACGGGGTCCGGCGGGAAGGCGGGCGCCGGGCCGTCCTCGACGCCCTCCGCCGAGATGCGGGCGGTGAAGGCGCCGAAGCGGTTCTCGACGGACCGGGCCATCACCCTTCCCGAGTCGGCCGGGGAGGGCAACGTCGCCATCGCGGGGGTGCAGCATCCGCTGCCCATCGCCCTGCACGAGGGCGTCGCGTACATAGCCAGGCCGGACGGCCTGGAGATCGCCAGCGGGTACGTCCCCAGCGACCCGGTCCTGATCACGCCGCAGCGCGAGCCGCTGGCCAGGCTCGACGACCTCGGACCGCTCGTCGGCGGCAACACGGCCCGCAGACCGGTCGTCACCGAGCACGGCGGCAGGACGCTGGCGCTGGCCGCGCTCGTCGGGCGGGTGCCAGGGTCGGGCACGACCAAGGGCCACGACGCGCTGGAGCTGATGGCCGCGGACACCGCGCGGGGGACCAAGGCGTGGTGGGTGGAGATCCCGCTCGCCGAGGGCCACTACTCGGTCGAGGAGGGGCAGAGCGAGGTCGTCGGGCGCAGCGGCCGGACCGTGGTCGTCATGGGGCACGGGCAGCTCTTCGGCGTCGACCTGGACAGCCGCCGCAAGGTGTGGTCGGCGCCGGGCGACTTCCAGGAGGGCGCCGTCCTGGCGGGCGACACCGTGGTGGGACTGCGCCTGGACGAGGACGGCACCGACCGGCGGGTGGTGGGCCTGGACCCGGCCACCGGCGAGGAGCGGTGGTCCGAACCCCGCCTGGCCGCCGAGCGGCTCTCCGCCGCGGGACCGAGGACGGTGGTGGCGAGCGGGTACCTGACGGACGAGGGCGACGGTGCGCTCCTGCTGGACGCCGCCACCGGCGACGAGGTGCGGCGGTTCCCCGAGGACTCGGCGGCGGGCGGCGACTGCGCCTACGACGGCCGGTCCACCACCGTGTGCACGGAGGCCGACCGGGTCGCCGCCTACGACGCGGCGACCGGCGAGGAGCGGTGGGCGCTGCCCGACGAGGCCGGGACCCGCGCCGCCCCCGAGGTGACCCTGGTGCGGGAGGGCCTGGTCTACGGCACCACCGCCGAGAACGGCCCGGTGGTCGTGGACGCCACCACCGGTGCGGACGCGGAGACCCGGCCGGGCATCGCGCCCTACGTCAGTGACGGCTACGTCGGCATCGGCCTCGCCGAGGAGGACAACGCGGTGACGGCCTACCGGGTCGCGAGCTGATCCGGCGTCGTGCGGGTGCGACGGTCCGTCGCACCCGCACCCGCACCCGCACCCCCAGCGGCACGCGTAGCGGTCAGCCGTCCAGCTCCTCCAGCGAGGCGTGGGACGGCCCCCGCGTCGCCCGCAGACCGCGGGCCACGTCCTCCGCCGCGCCCAGCACCCGGACCGCGTTCTTCCAGGTCAGCTTGGCCAGGTCGGCCTTCGACCAGCCGCGGTCGAGCAGCTCGGCGATCAGGTTCGGGTAGCCGGACACGTCGTCGAGACCGTCGGGCGTGAAGGCGGTGCCGTCGTAGTCGCCGCCGATGCCGAGGTGGTCGACGCCGGCGGCCTCGCGCATGTGGTCGAGGTGGTCGGCGACCGTGGACACGGTGGCGACCGGGCGCGGGGCGCGCTCCTCGAAGGCGCGGTGGACCTTCATCGCCTCGGGGCTGGTGTCGAGGTGGTGGAAGCCGTGCGCGCGCATGTTCTCGTCGGCGGCGGCCGTCCAGTCCACGGCCGCCTGGAGCACGAACTTCGGCACGAACGTCACCATCGCCATGCCGCCGTTGGCGGGCAGCCGCTCCAGCACGTCGTCCGGGATGTTGCGCGGGTGGTCGCAGACGGCCCGCGCGGAGGAGTGCGAGAAGATCACCGGCGCGGTGGACGTGTCCAGCGCGTCCCGCATCGTCGTCGCCGCCACGTGCGAGAGGTCGACCAGCATGCCCTCGCGGTTCATCTCCCGCACGACCTCGCGGCCGAAGGCCGACAGGCCGCCGACGCCGGGCTCGTCGGTCGCCGAGTCCGCCCACGCCACGTTGTCGTTGTGGGTGAGCGTCATGTAGCGCACACCGAGCGCGTACAGGGCGCGCAGGGTGGCCAGCGAGTTGTCGATGGAGTGGCCGCCCTCGGCGCCCATGAGGGACGCGATACGGCCCTCGGCGCGGGCCGCCTCCATGTCGGCGGCGGTCAGCGCGGCCCGCAGCTCCCCGGGGTGGCGGTCGATGAGCCGCCGTACGCAGTCGATCTGCTCCAGCGTCGCCGTCACCGCGCCGGGCAGGTCCGAGCGGACGTACACCGACCAGTACTGCGCGCCGACGCCGCCGGAGCGCAGCCGCGCCAGGTCGGTGTGCAGGTGGGCGGACTGGTCGGCGGCGATGTCCCGGGCGTCGAGGTCGTAGCGGACCTGCTCGCGCAGCGCCCAGGGCAGGTCGTTGTGGCCGTCGACGACGGGGAACTCGCGCAGCAGTTCCCGGGCCTGGTCGAGGGAGGTCACGGGCGTCACTTCCCGAAGCCGAAGCCGGCCGCCGAGCCCGCGACCTTGTTGCGCAGCCGCTTGCCCTTCTCGGTGGCCTGGTCGTTCAGCTCCTGCTGGAACTCGCGCATGCGGCCCAGCAGCTCCTCGTCGTGCGCGGCGAGGATGCGGGCGGCCAGCAGCCCGGCGTTGCGGGCGCCGCCGACGGAGACGGTGGCGACCGGCACACCGGCCGGCATCTGCACGATGGACAGGAGGCTGTCCATGCCGTCCAGGTACTTCAGCGGCACCGGCACGCCGATGACCGGCAGCGGCGTCACGGAGGCGAGCATGCCCGGCAGGTGGGCGGCACCCCCGGCCCCGGCGATGATCGCCTTCAGCCCACGCCCGGCCGCCTGCTCGCCGTACGCGATCATCTCGTGCGGCATGCGGTGGGCGGAGACGACGTCGACCTCGTAGGGGATCTCGAACTCGTCGAGGGCCTTGGCGGCGGCCTCCATGACGGGCCAGTCGGAGTCCGACCCCATGACGACGCCGACGACTGGACTGACCGGGCTGGCCTGGCTCATTCGGTGATCGTCCCTCTCAGGTAGCCGGCAGCGTGACGGGCGCGCTCCAGCACGTCGTCCAGGTCGTCGCCGTAGGTGTTGACGTGGCCGACCTTGCGGCCGGGCTTCACGTCCTTGCCGTACATGTGGATCTTGAGCTGCGGGTCGCGGGCCATGCAGTGCAGGTACGCGGAGTACATGTCCGGGTAGTCGCCGCCGAGGACGTTGACCATCACCGTCCACGGGGCGCGGGGGCGCGGGTCGCCGAGCGGCAGGTCGAGGACGGCGCGGACGTGGTTGGCGAACTGCGAGGTGATCGCGCCGTCCATCGTCCAGTGGCCGGAGTTGTGCGGGCGCATCGCCAGCTCGTTGACGAGGACGCGGCCGTCGCGGGTCTGGAACAGCTCGACGGCGAGGTGGCCGACGACGCCGAGTTCCTTGGCGATGCTGAGCGCCATCTCCTCGGCCCGCAGGGCCAGGTCCTCGTCCAGGTCGGGAGCGGGCGCGATCACCGTGTCGCACACGCCCTTGACCTGCTGCGACTCGACGACGGGGTACGCCACCGCCTGGCCGTGCGGAGAGCGCACCACGTTGGCGGCCAGCTCGCGGACGAAGTCGACCTTCTCCTCCGCCAGCACGGGCACACCGGCGCGGAAGGGCTCGGCGGCCTCCTCGACGGAGTCGACCACCCACACCCCCTTGCCGTCGTACCCGCCGCGGACCGTCTTGAGGACCACGGGGAACCCGTCGCCCTCCGCCGCGAAGGCGGCCACGTCGGCCGGATCGCGCACGATCCGGTGGCGCGGGCAGGGCACGCCGATCGCGTCGAGTCGCGCGCGCATCACGCCCTTGTCCTGGGCGTGCACGAGCGCGTCGGGGCCGGGGCGGACGGGGATGCCGTCCGCCTCCAGGGCCCTGAGGTGCTCGGTCGGCACGTGTTCGTGATCGAAGGTGATCACGTCACAGCCGCGCGCGAACTCGCGCAGCGTGTCCAGATCGCGATAGTCGCCGATGACGACTTCGTTCACGACCTGCGCCGCGGAGTCCTGAGGGGTGTCACTGAGGAGCTTGAACCTGATGCCCAGCGGGATGCCCGACTCGTGTGTCATACGAGCGAGCTGGCCACCGCCGACCATGCCGACTACGGGGAACGTCACACCCCTAGCGTATCGGCCGCGCGGAGCCCACCTGTTTACCGGCCGTTTCCCCGGCCATCGCACCGCCCGTCACCGCCGCCCGGCGTCCGTCCGCAGGAAGATCGCGCGTCCGGGTGGTTAGCATGAACGGATTGACGCCAACCGACGGACGGGGGCCTGCACGACCATGGGACATGGTTCCTCGGGTGCTCAGACAGCTCCCCCCGCTCCCCCGGCGCCCCGCGGCGCGGTGCGGGAGCGGCTCGACCGGCTGGTCCGCGAGGTCGTGAAGTTCGGCGCGGTGGGCGGCGCGGGGGTGCTGGTCAACCTCCTGGTCTTCAACCTGGTGCGGCACACCACCGACCTCCAGGTGGTGCGGGCCAGCATCGTCGCGACGATCGTCGCGATCGTCTTCAACTACCTGGGCTTCCGCTACTTCACCTACCGGGACCGCGACAAGGGGCACCGGACCCGCGAGATGTCGCTGTTCCTGGTGTTCAGCGCGGTCGGACTGGTGATCGAGAACGGCGTGCTGTACACGGCGACGTACGGCTTCGGCTGGGACAGCCCGCTGCAGAGCAACATCTTCAAGTTCCTCGGCATCGGCCTGGGCACGCTGTTCCGCTTCTGGTCGTACCGCAGCTGGGTCTTCCGCGCGCTGCCCGCCCGGGAGCCGGTGACGCGGGCGGAGACCTTCCTGGAGCACGAGCAGCCGACGGCGGTACGCACGACGGACGGCACACCGGCGGTCCACCGCTGAGGGCGTTCGCCGCTGAGGGCGTTCACCGCTGAGGGCGTTCACCGCTGGGGACGCTCGCCGCTGAGGGCGGCTAGCGGACCGTGTTCCCGGAGTCGCCGGAGGACTTCGGCGGCTGCGTGCGGGACAGGAACAGGCCGAAGACCGGGGGGCGGCCCTGGAGGAGTTCCAGCCGTCCGCCGTCCGCCTCGGCCAGGTCGCGGGCGACGGCCAGGCCGATGCCCGTCGAGTTCCGCCCGCTGATCGCCCGCTCGAAGATCCGCGCCCCCAGGTCGCCCGGAACGCCGGCCCCCTCGTCGGTGACCTCGACCACCGCCTGGTTGCCGGTCACCCGGGTCCTGAGGGCCACCGTGCCGCCCCCGTGCATCAGGGAGTTCTCGATCAGCGCGGCCAGCACCTGCGCCACCGCGCCCGGGGTGCCCACGGCGGTCAGGTGCCGTTTCCCGGAGCTGACGATCGCCCGGCCCTCGCTGCGGTAGGCGGGGCGCCACTCGTCGATCTGCTGCTGGATGACGTCGTCCAGCTCGAAGGTGACGGCGGAGCCGCTGCGCGGGTCGCGGGAGTTCGTCAGCAGCCGGTCCACGACGTCCGTCAGCCGCTCCACCTGCGACAACGCGATCGTCGCCTCCTCCTTCACCGTCTCCGGCTCGTCGGTGAGGGTGATCTCCTCCAGCCGCATGGACAGCGCGGTCAGCGGCGTACGCAACTGATGGGAGGCGTCGGCGGCCAGCCGGCGTTCGGCGGTGAGCATCCGGGCGATGCGCTCGGCGGAGGAGTCCAGCACGTCCGCGACCCGGTCCAGCTCGGGGACGCCGTACCGCTTGTGCCGCGGGCGCGGGTCGCCGGAGCCGAGGCGCTCGGCGGTCTCGGCGAGGTCGGTGAGCGGGGAGGCGAGGCGGTTGGCCTGCCGGATCGCCAGCACCACCGCGGCGACCACCGCGAGCAGCGCCACCAGGCCGATGATGAGCAGCGTCCGGCCGACCTCGCGGGTCACCGAGGAACTCGGCTCCTCGACGAGGACCGTCTCGCCCTCCTCGCCGGTGGCCCTGCCCCGGATGACCTCACCGGTCGGCCGGGTGCCGACCTCGATGACCGGCTTGCCGGGGATGCGGATCTCGGCGTACCGGGCGTCGCGGACCTGTTCCCGCAGGAAGGCGGCGTCGACGGACCCGGCACCGAGCAGCCGGCTGTCCACGATGCTGGCCAGCCGCACCGCCTCCAGGTCCACCCGCTCCTGGGCGCTGCTGCTGATCGTCCGGGTCTCGACGATCACGAGGGAGACGCCGAACACGGCGATCACGACGAGCACCACGGCGAGCGTGGACTGGATCAGTCGACGGCGCATGTCCTCTTACCTGGGCAGGCCCTGCGGGCGTTCAGTTCTTCTCGAAACGGAAGCCCACGCCGCGCACGGTGGCGATGTAGCGGGGGTTGGCCGCGTCGTCCCCCAGCTTCTTGCGCAGCCAGGAGATGTGCATGTCGAGGGTCTTGGTCGACGACCACCAGGTGGTGTCCCAGACCTCGCGCATCAGCTGGTCGCGGGTGACGACCCGGCCGGCGTCGCGCACCAGCACCCGCAGCAGGTCGAACTCCTTGGCGGTGAGCTGCAGCTCCTCCTCGCCCATCCAGGCCCGGTGCGACTCGACGTCGATGCGCACACCGTGCGTCGCGGGAGGCTGCGGGGGCTCCACGGAGCCGCGCCGCAGCAGGGCCCGGACCCGGGCCAGCAGCTCGGCGAGGCGGAAGGGCTTGGTGACGTAGTCGTCGGCGCCCGCGTCCAGACCGACGACGGTGTCGACCTCGTCGGCGCGCGCGGTCAGGATGAGGATCGGCACGGCGTGGCCCTCGGACCGCAGCCGGCGGGCGACCTCCAGCCCGTCCATGCCCGGCAGGCCCAGGTCCAGCACGACCAGGTCGATGCCGCCCTGCAGCCCCGCGTCGAGTGCGGTGGGTCCGTCCTCACGCACCTCGACCTCGTACCCTTCCCGGCGCAGTGCGCGGGCCAGCGGCTCCGAGATGGACGCGTCGTCCTCGGCGAGCAGTACACGGGTCATGAGCTGATGGTAGTCCGCTCGGAGCAACGCCCGGGCCCCCGCGTACGGACCTGCGGCTGTGGGGTGCCATCCTGTGATGGACCTTCGAAAGATCGTTCGCGGTTCCACTATTACCTGTGATCCGCGTCTCAAGTCCTTCCATACCGGGCGGTGTCCTGCCGTATGGTGAATCAGCGCCTGTAGCACCCAGGGGACCCTTTGGCGACAGTTCGACGCTGAGGGTCTCTTTTGTGTGCGGGCCGGCCCCCACGGCCGGCCTCGAAAGGAATGACCTGTGGCCGGGCCTCACCGCGTGCAGTGACGCGCGCCGAGGCGTGGATCCCGGTGGCCGCCGCCCAGCGCTCCGCAATCCGGAGCGGACTCCCTCAGGCGTGGGACGGGCGGACGAAGGCCGCCGGTGCCGGCCGCCCCCCCCACCGGGCGCGCATCGCCTCCATGAGCGCGTCCCGACCAGCAAGGATCGACCATGGCGTCCAGCCTGACGAAGGACTCGGTCACTCCGGGCACCCCCGGTTCCGAGAAGACCTTCTTCGGCCACCCCCGCGGACTGGCCACTCTCTTCATGACCGAGATGTGGGAGCGTTTCTCCTACTACGGCATGAGGGCTCTGCTCCCGCTGTACCTGGTGGCCCCCGGCGGTCTCGGCATGAACGCCGGCACCGCGACCGCCATCTACTCGGTGTACCTCTCGCTGGTGTACCTGCTCACGATGCCGGGCGGCTGGTTCGGCGACCGTGTCTGGGGCCCCCGCAAGACCGTCGCCGTCGCCGGTGGCGTGATCATGCTCGGCCACCTCACGTTGGCGCTCCCGACCTCCGGCACCTTCTTCGCGGGTCTCGGACTGGTCGCCATCGGTTCCGGTCTGCTGAAGGCCAACATCTCGACGATGGTCGGCCAGCTCTACGACGGCCCCGACGACCCGCGCCGCGACGGTGGCTTCACCGTCTTCTACATGGGCATCAACCTCGGTGCCTTCGCGGCCCCGCTGGTCATCGGCACCATCGGTGAGAACGTCAACTGGCACCTGGGCTTCGCGCTCGCCGCGGTCGGCATGGGCCTGGGCGTGATCCAGTTCCTGATCGGCAGCCGCAACCTGGCGCCGCACTCCAGCATCGTGCCCAAGCCGCTGTCGGCCGAGGAGAAGACCTCCACGCTGCGCAAGGCCGCGTTCTGGGCCGCGATCGCCGTCGTCTTCTACGCGATCGTCGGCTTCTCCGGCGTCTACACCCTGAACTGGATCCTGGTCCCGCTGACCCTGCTCGGCGTGATCATCCCGGTGCTGGTGCTGACCCGCATCAAGCGCGACAGGTCGCTGGACCGCGCCGAGCAGTCGAAGATGTCGGCGTACATCTGGTTCTTCGTCGCCGCGGCCGTCTTCTGGATGATCTACGACCAGGGCGGTTCGACCCTGTCGATCTTCGCCTCCACCTCGGCCGACAACAGCGTCCTGGGCTGGGACTTCCCGGTCTCCTGGTACCAGTCGGTCAACCCGGTCATCATCATGGCCCTGGCCCCGGTCTTCGCCACGCTGTGGCTGGCGCTCGCCCGCCGCGGCAAGGAGCCGAGCACGATCGTCAAGTTCTCCGGCGGTCTGGTGCTGGTCGGCACGTCCTTCTTCCTCTTCCTGGCCCCGCTGGCCATCGCGGACGGCGGCCACAAGGCCGCGGCGATGTGGCTGGTGGCGATCTACTTCGTCCAGACCTGCGGTGAGCTGCTGCTCTCCCCGGTCGGCCTGTCGGTCACCACGAAGATGGCGCCGGTGAAGTACGCCTCGCAGATGATGGGCGTCTGGTTCCTGGCCGTCACCGCCGGTGACGCCACGACCGGCCTGCTCTCCATCGCCGGCGTCGACCTGAACAAGACGGGCATCGTGGCCGCGGAGGCCACGCTCGCCGTGGTCGCCGGTGTCGCGATCTGGATGTACCGCAAGCGCGTCAAGGAACTCATGGGCGACGTCCGCTG